>JAPJRA010000046.1:0-6688 GCA_030824835.1 Geminicoccaceae bacterium
CTCGAGCGCCGTGTTCTCGGCCTCCAGCGCCTGCAGCCGGCGGATGTCGGCGCGGTTGGCCGCACCGACCAGATGCGAGAGCATGTGGATGTCGCCGAACGCCTCGCGCACCAGCTCCTGCGACGCCGCCGGATGGGTCAGCACCGCCCAGTAGGCGTCGGGCGCATCGCCCCGCTTCAGCGCCTCGACCCACAGCGCGCGCAGCGTCGGGGCATCCTTGGCCGCGGCGTAGCGGGTGATCGTCGCCTTGAACTTCCGGTCCAGCGCTTTGCCGAGGACCTTGCCGAGCCCGTCGCGCCGGCCGGCCCGGCGGACCGCCTCGGTGTGCACGGCATGATCGCCGGCCTGGGCCAGTGCCGGGTCAGCGAACTTGACCACGAGCTGGCGCAGCTCGCGCAGGCCGAAGCAGGTCCCGATCACCGAGCAGTGCAGGCTCGGATGCAGCTCGTGCAGCCGCGCCCGGCCCGGCTCCGCGCGCTGCAGGGGCAGCGGCGGCGGCTGCCAGTCGACGCCGGTGGAGGGCACGGCCCCGCTCGTGCCGGCGAGGCGCGGCGGCGCTACGGCCAGGGCGGAGCGGGTCAGAAGGCCGGGAAGGCCGCTGGCTTGCATGGATCGACCTCGGCTGCTGCAATCTTCGCTATATCTGAACAGATACATCGAGCGGTGCAAGCCCGAGCATGCCCGGGCGCCTCAGCCCGTGCGGTGCGTCACCCAGGCCCCCCAGAACAGGCTGGCGAAGAACCGCGTCGGCGGCGCGAAGCCGGCCTCGGCCAGCAGCTCGGCCACGGCCGCTTCCGACGCCGGCGGCTCGGCACCGTGCTGGATCCTGGCGAACTTCGCCTCGATTTCCGCGGGCGTCGCCCCATGCAGCCGCCAGCGCTGACGCCAGGCCGCCAGCAGCAGCGGCTCGCTCGCATAGGGCCGGTAGTTGCCGGCCAGGATGAACGGTGCGCCCGGCGCCAGCTGGGCCGCGATGTCGGCCAGGATCTTCTCTTTGGCGGCGAGCCCGGGCAGATGGTGCAGCACGCCGATCAGCGTCGCGGCATCGAACGGCCGGCCCGCCGGCAGGTCGTCGAGGTGGCCCAGGTGCAGCACGGTCCGGTCGCCGAGCCCGGCGGCGTCGATGCGACGGCGGGCGAGCTCGATCATGGACGGCGCCGGGTCGACTGCGACGAACCGCCAGGACGGCTCCAGTGCCCCGATGGTGAGCACCTCATGCGCCGTGCCGGCGCCAACCACGAGCAGGCGCGCGTCGGGGCGGCCCTCCAGCGCCGCGGCCAGCACGCAGGCGGCCAGCTCGTGGCAGGCCTCGTAGCCGGCGAGCGCGATGCGGCTTTGCCGGTCGTACTCTCCAGCGCGCGCCGGGTCGAACTTGGCGGCGGGGTCAACGGTCATGCGGCGCGCTCCGGCCGGTGGATGGGCACGTGAGGATAGGCGACGGGGGCGGTCCGTCCAGCCGGCCGCGCGCTGGGCAGACTCGCGGACCGCGGGCATGACGGTCGCCATGCTCGCCGCGCCGAAGGCGAGCTGCGTCTATCTGGCAGGTTCCTTGCATTACCTGCGCCAGATAAGCTTTCCACGCCGCGGCGGGGAGCTGGCACACGGCTTTGTCACCTAAAAGTACCGTTCAACATAAAGGGTGAACCGTCGATGGCTGCGCGATCGTATGGCATCTACCTGCTCGGTCTGGTGCTGGCGGGGGGCGTCCCGGTCGCCGCCCGGGCCCACGGCACGACCGAGCGGGTCAGCCTCGGCGCCGACGGCGCCCAACTGGCCTACAGCAGCACCTCGCCCCTGCTCTCGGCCGATGGCCGCTTCGTCGCGTTCGACTCGTTCACGATCGATCTGCTGCCGGACGGCGGCATCGCCGCCACGAACATTTTCGTGCGCGACCGCCGTGCTGGCACGACCGAGCGCGCCACCGTCGGTGTGGGCGGCGCACCGCCCGACGCCGGCAGCACGGGCTGTGGCCTGTCCGGCAACGGGCGCTTCGTCGCCTTCTACTCGACCGCGACCAATCTCGTTCCCGGCGACAGCAACGGCCGCGCGGACATCTTCGTGCGCGATCGCCTGACGAGCTCGGTGGCGCTCCGGCCAATGGCGGCTCGGCCGAGGTCTGCGCCATCTCGGGCAACGGCCGTTTCGTGGCGTTCAATTCCGATGCCACGAACCTCGTCGCCGGCGGTACCAGCGGCTCGGGCGCGCTCTACGTCCGGGACCGCCGCCTGCAGACGACCGAGCGCATCGGTAAGGGCAAGCTGCCGGTCACCCGTGCCTGGGGCCTGTCGCTCTCGACCGACGGGCGCTTCCTGGCCTTCGGTGGCGACGCCAGCCTCGTCGCGGGGAACGACGCGCACCAGCTCGACGTCTTCGTCTACGATCGCCGCGAGCGGCGGCTCGAGCTGGCCAGCGTCGCGTCCAACGGCAAGTTCGGCGACGCCAGCAGTCAGTGGCCAGCGATCTCCGGCGATGGCCGGTATGTCTCGTTCCATTCGGAGGCGGGCAACCTCGTGCCGGGCGACACGAATCACACGACCGACATCTTCGTCCGTGACCGCCAGCGGGCCTCGACGCAGCGGGTGAGCGTCGGCAGCGCTGGCGCGCAGGGTGACGGGGCCTCCTACGGCCTGTCGCAGATCTCGGCGAACGGCCGCTACGTCGCGTTCCAGTCCTTTGCCACGAATCTCGTCGCGAACGACACCAACGGCACGTGGGACGCCTTCGTCCGCGACCGGCGCTCGGGCAAGACCCGGCGGGTGAGCGTGGCGTCGAACGGCGCGCAGGCCAATGCGGCGAGCACGAGTTCCGCCATCACCGCGGACGGGCGCACCGTCGGCTTCTATTCCCAGGCGGACAATCTCGTTCCGGGTGACACGAACGGTGCCCTCGACGCCTTCGTGCGCAAGGTCCAGCCCTGAGGCTGCCGTGCCAGCGAGGGCCAAGTATTCGTGTGCCTGCCGGCGGCCGCGGGCCGCGCGACGACCATGGTGCAGCCCGGTACTAGGCGTCGGCAGCGCCTGAAGGGGCCGGCCAGCTTGCAAGGACGTGCTCGACCAAGGCGTCGAGCGCCTCCCGCGTCGCGCCGGCCTTGGCCTGCACCGCCATGCCCTGGGTCAGGGTCATGACATAGCACGCCAGTGTCCTACAGTCGGCCGATGGCGGAAGGTCGCCCTCCTGCCGGGCCTGCTCCAACCGCCCGCGCAGGGCCACCTCCGTGCTTTTGCGCCGGTGAATGAGCTCCTGGCGTATCGGCTCCGCCGCATCCGAGCAGGCCATGGCGCCGTTGACCCCCAGGCAGCCCTGATGCGCCTCGAACATGGTCTGGATCTCGGCCGAGCCCAGGAGGATGCGCCGGACGACGTCGCGGGCCGTCGGCTCCGCCAGCGCATCGCGCATGAACCCCATATATCGTGTGTCGTAACGGTCGAGGGCCCGGCGAAACAACGCCTCCTTGTTGCCGAACGCCGCATAGAGGCCGGGGCGCGCAACGCCGGTGGCCTTCGTGAGATCCTCGAGCGAGCTGCCCTCGTAACCCTTCCGCCAGAACACGGACAAAGCCGCGTCCAGTGCCTGATCGACGTCGAATTCCCGGTGTCGTCCCATCAATCCCTCGATTCCATACCGTCCGATATAAAACGCTTGACGCACGGAGTCCACTTACGATACCGATTGTTACGGTATTGATCGGTAGCGAAAGGGACGCCGCGTGAGCAGCAGCACGTCGACAGACGCGCCGTCCGCAGAGGCGAGCGGCGTCGGGCCTCGTGCCGGTGGCTGGCTCGCGGTGGGCTCGGTAGCGGCGGGTACGTTTCTGCTGGTGACGACGGAGTTTCTGCCCATTGGCCTGCTTTCGCCCCTGGCGGCGAGCCTGGGAGTGACGGAGGGGATGGCCGGACTGGCGGTCACCGCTCCAGGGCTGGTCGCCATGATCGCCGCCCCCCTCCTCTCGGTGCTTGCCGGTTCCCTCGACCGTCGGTTTATCATTGTGGCGCTCACCGCGTCGATCGTCGCCTCGAACCTCGTCGTCGCCGTCGCTCCGAACTTCGCCCTGTTTCTGGTCGGGCGGCTGATCCTCGGCATTGGCGTGGGCGGCCTGTGGTCGTTCGCCGTGGCGGTAGGCCGTCGCCTGGTCCCGATTGATTCCGGCGCCAGGGCGACGTCGGTCATTTCGGCCGGCATTTCCGCCGGCACCGTGTTCGGCCTGCCGGTAGGGGCGATACTCGGCGACTGGGCCAGCTGGCGCACGGTCTTCGCAGCCAACGCGGCCATGGGCTTGCTGATCCTGCTGATGCAGCTTCGGCTGCTGCCTCGGCTGGCCGTGGCGACGACGATCGATATCGGGCGACTGGCTGCCTTCGCCAGGGTGCCGATGGCGCGGGTGGGACTGGTCGCGAGCATCCTGGTCGCCGGCGGCCACTTCGTCGCCTACACCTTTCTCGAGCCCTATCTGCATGCCGTGCTGGGGCTCTGCCGGACCGGCGTGGCCCTGGCGTTGGCCGGCTATGCCGTGAGCGGCATTGTCGGAACGTTCCTGGGCGAGCATCTGGCCGTCCGCGGCATCCGGCGGGCGTTCGCTGTCGCATCGGCGCTGCTCGGCTTGTCCGTGCTCGCGGCCGTCGCCGCGGTGGGATCGCCGCTTGGTGCAATCGCCATGGTGATGCTGTGGGGAGCGGCGTTCGGGGCCGTGCCCGTCTGTGTCCAGATCTGGATGTTCACAGCGTCGCCAAGTCTCTACGAGGCCGGCTCTGCGCTGATGGTCAGCGCCTTCCAGATCGCCCTTGCCGCCGGTGCGGCTATCGGCGGGGTCCTCGTCGATTCTTCGGGAATTGGGGCCGCGTTCGTGGCGAGCGGCGTGGTGTCGATCGCCGGCGCGGCCGTCTCGCTGACGCTGCGGGCGCCATTGGCACGTAGGGACAGCTCGAAGCACTGCATGGGAGAAGTGCCATGAATATCGGCATCATCGGGGCCGCCATCGTCGGCATGAAGCTTGCGGAGGTGTTCGCCGCCGCCGGGCACACGGTCTTCATCGGCAACAGCCGCGGCCGCGAGAGCATGAAGGAGAAGCTGACGGCGGTCGGCGCCGGTGCACGAATCCTGCCGGCCTCGATGCCCGAGGTGCTGCACTGTGGACTCGTGGTCCTGGCCGCCCCATGGGTGAAGGTGAACGCGATCCTGAAGCCCGGCATCGCCTGGGACGGCCGCATCCTCGTCGACGCGACGAACATCTATCTCAGCTACCCGCCAGACTATGAGAGGGACGACCTCCGAGGCGATTCCGGCAGTGAAATCATTGCCCGGCTGGCGCCCTCGGCGCGCGTGGTGAAGGCATTCAACACACTTCCGTTTGGCGTGATGTTCGCACCGGTTCCAGCAGGAATGAAGCGCGTGCTCTTCACGGCCGGCGACGACCAGGAAGCCGTCGGTACGATCGGCCGGCTGATCGAGCAGATCGGCTTTCATCCGGTTGCGCTCGGAGATCTCGCCACCGCCGGACGGTTGATGGAACTCGAAGCCCCCCTGTCCCTGCTCGACGTGCTGAAGCCGACCCGCGCCGTGGCCGCATCATGAAGCGCCCTCCCTTTCCATCGGCATGCCGAAAGTCGATGGCATGACTACCGCAGCGTCACCCACCACCCTGTCCCTTCATGGCAAGGTTGCACTGGTCACCGGCGGGGCGCGCGGACTTGGCGTCGCGGTCGGTCAGGCGCTCGCGGCGCGCGGCGCTCATGTGATCGTCGGCGCACGCAAGGGGCTGAGGGCCGAAGAGGCGGCGGCAGCGCTGCGGGCGCAAGGTGGCGCAGCCTCGGCGCTGACGCTCGACGTCACGAGCGAGCCCGATCGCGAAGCCGCCCGCACGCTGATCGAGCAGGCCCATGGCAGGCTGGACATCCTGATCAACAATGCCGGTATCCTGCTCGACAGTCAGGACGGCGGCACACCAGCCGCCCTGCAGCCCAGCGAAGCGCTGCCCGCCGGGCTGCGCCGGACCTTCGAGGTGAACTTCTTCGCGCCGATCTTCCTGACCCAGACATTGCTCCCACTGCTGAAGCGATCGGAGGCAGGGAGAATAGTCAATGTCTCGAGCATCCGTGGCTCGCTCACGCATCTCTCCGACCCGACCTCCCCGGTCTATCCCATCCGGGCGCTCGGCTACGACACGTCCAAGGCGGCGCTCAACGCGTTCACGATCCTGATCGCCGAAGAGCTGCGCCGCTCGCCGATCAAGATCAACTCGGTCCATCCCGGCTGGCTGCGGACGACGATGGGCGGCGATCGGGCAGACATGAGCGCCGAGGATGGAGCACGCACCGTCGTCAAGTACGCGACCCTCGCCGAAGACGGCCCGACAGGCGGCTTCTTCTTCCTCGACGAGCGACTGCCCTGGTGATGGGACAACACATGAGGAACTCGACATGACCAAGACGCTCTCGGGCAAGGTCGCCCTCGTCACCGGCGGCTCGCGTGGGCTGGGTGCCGCGACCGCCGCCGCGCTCGCCGATCAAGGCGCGGACGTCGCCATCAGCTATGTCGTATCGGCCGGAAAGGCGGCGACCGTCGTGCGCTCCCTGCAGGCGAAGGGCGTGCGGGCCCAGGCGGTCCAGGCCGATCAGGGCGATCCGGCCGCTGCCGAACCGCTTGTCCGGAAGGTGCTCGATGCCTTTGGCCGGCTCGACATCCTGGTCAACAA
>JAPJRA010000046.1:6698-10786 GCA_030824835.1 Geminicoccaceae bacterium
CGGTCGACGATCCCGACATCGACAATGCGGCGATGGACCGGCAGTGGATGATCAACGCCATGGGCGTGATCGCCAATATCCGGGCCGCCGCCAAGGTTCTGCCGGAAGGCGGGCGCATCGTCTCGATCGGCTCGGGTCTGGGCACACGGATCGCTTTTCCGGGCACTACCGACTACGCGGCGAGCAAGGCCGCCATCGTCGGCTACAGCCGCGGCGCGGCGCGCGACCTGGGCCGGCGCAACATCACCGTGAACGTCGTGCAGGCGGGCATCATGGACACCGACATGGCCGCCGGCTCCCTGGGCAAGCTGCCGCCGATCGTCATGGAGTCGCATGCGATCCATCGCCATGCCGAGGTGAGCGAGGTCGCCGCGGCGGTCGTCTTCCTGGCGGGGCCGGATGCAGGCTTCATCACCGGGTCGGTGCTGGACGTGAATGGCGGCTTCACCGCCTGATTCTCCCGGTCCGGCCGATCCATCCTCGACGCGGTCCGGAGCGGCAGACGAACGGGCGCAAGCGGGCGTCAACCAGCGATGCGTCGATAGCCGGAATCACCGAGGTGCCTGATGGGCCAGGCGATCGAGCAGCCAGTAGCTGGACGGATCGTCCAGGCACTCGCCCGGCCCGCACTCGACGAAGGCAAAGACGCCGACCAGCACCGTGACCACCACATAGAAGCCGACGACGAACTTCTGCCAGCCGCCGGCCACCCACGGGCGCAGGCGCTCGAACTGGCCCTCGAGCAGCAGCAGCAGGGCGATACCGGCGATCACGACGAGGAACAGGACGAGGGACCAAGTGTAGAGATGCAGGCCCCAGAGCGGCGAGCCGTAGGCGCCGCTGCCCGGCACGATGTGCAGGAGCACCTGCCGCCCGGCCGCGGCCGCCCCGTAGAGCGCGCCCAGGATCACGAGCCCGTAATGCAGCGGCGCCGGGCCGAAGCGCACGTTGAGCAAGAGGCCGAAGCCGACGGCAATGAAGCCCACCCGTTGCAGCAGGCACAGCGGGCATGGCAGTTCGCCCAGCGTCACCTGCAGCACGAGTGCCGCCGCCAGAACCAGCGTCACCGCCAGCAGGCCCAACGCATTGAGATCACGCAGGAACCCGACCGACCGCATCGACGTCTCCTAGAGTGCGATCGCCAGCGCATCGGGGGAGGCTCGGTACCAGATACCCTTAACGCCGTTAACCGCTCTGGAGCGCGTAGATTTTTCCCTCGATGCCTATTACTCGGAGTCCATAATCCGACCACCCGCCACCACGAAGTGCGGGGAGGCTCGGTACCAGATACCCTTAACGCCGTTAACCGCTCTGGAGCGCGTAGATTTTTCCCTCGATGCCTATTACTCGGAGTCCATAATCCGACCACCCGCCACCACGAAGTGCGGAGTGTCTGCGTCGTCGTTGCCTGGCCGGAACACGCGCCAGTCCTCGCCGGCGCTGCCGGCAGGAAACAGGGTCAGGTGGCAGCCTCCCGAGAAATCGATCTCGGCCACGCCCTCCTATAACGTCTCAGGCATAATTGCGGCTGACGCGCCGGAGAGCCGTCAGCCGCTGGCGGGGCCGTCGTCGCGCTCGCCGACATTTGCCAGCGCCGAGCCGCTGCCCATGGTCTTGAGCACCGAGAACGTGCCGTCGGTCTCGAGCACGACGGCGTGGGCGTCCTCGACGCCGCCGAGCCCGTCGGCGCGCAAGGCCGCCCAGATCTCCTCGCGGGTCACCCGCTCGGCCCGCAATGCGTCCGGCAGCAGGCGGCCCCGGTGGACCAGCAGGCGCGGCTGCGCCTTGACGAACTGCTGCACGCGCTCGGAGCGGAGCGACAGGTAGGTGATCGCGAACTGCAGCGCGATCAGCAGCGCCAGCGCCAGCAGGCCCTCCGCCAGCGGCACGGAGTTGCTGAGCAGGACGGTGGCCAGCGTCGAGCCGAGCGCCACGGTGACGATCAGGTCGAAGGCGTTCATCTTCGACAAGGTCCGCTTGCCGGAGGTGCGCAGCATCAGCACGAGGCCGGCATAGGCGAGGATGCCCACCACCACGACGCGCAGCAGACCGAACCAACTGTCGAAGAACATGGGGCGTGCTTTCTGGCTGGGGCGCGGTGCCAATCCCGGCGGCGCCCCCGCCCGGTGGCCGCAGGGCAGGCGTGGCCCCGCCCAGCGGTCTGCGGCCGGGTGATGTCATCGATGGTGCAACGGCCACCGGCCGACATCGTTGCCCTGCCTCGTGGCGCGCGGCGCCCGTGGGCTCGCCACGAGCGATCGTCGTCCCCCGTTGCCACGGCCCGGATGGGCAGGGCGGCGCGGGCCAAAGCCATGGTCGAGGACGTGCACGAGTCTGCACTCCTCGACGATAATCTACCTCATGAACGCCCGCTGCATCGCGCTGATGGCGGGGAGCGTACCATCTGGCGCCGGCTGGCGACAATCTGTTCATCGAACTGGACCTGTCGCCGTACTACTGCCCCTCTGGCACCCGCCTCGCCATCGGAACCGCGGTGATCGAGATCACCGACGCACCGCACGACGGCTGCAGGAAGTTCATCGCGCGCTATGGGCGGGATGCGTGCGTGTTCGTGAACACGGGGGAGGGGAAGCGGCTGCGGCTGCGGGGGATCTATGGGCGGGTGGTGCAGGATGGGCGGGTCAGTGTGGGGAATGTGGTGAGGAAGCAGGTCCACGTGGCATCGGGCGAGCACTAAATCTTGTTAGTGCTACCTAGTAGGTTGCACTCCCGACGACCTTGAAGCCGCTGCCGCCTATCTCACCGCACCTGATCGAACAAAAATGGAGCAACCAAAGGCGCCAAGAGAAATTTGTAACCTCAGACTCTAGCTGGAAGACCAGCTAGCACGCCAGATGATATCGGTCAAGCCGCGGAATTTACTCAATTCCTCTCAGGAAAAAATTGGCCTTGTAACGCTATGAAACAATGAGAAGATCGGGGTCTTGCTGACGGACGGGAGCCACAATGGATCAGCGCATCGATTCGCCATCACTTGAGAAATCGACCGAGCTGCAAATATATCGAAGCAAGCATGCTGCTATTCGTGCTAGGATCATCCGCCTAGAGCTCGAAGAGCGCCGCCTTGCCCATTGGATTCAGATACTTCAATCTTATCCTAATCTTGCTAAGTACGCAAATAAACTGGGATGTAATAATATTGATGTCGCAGGAGTTAGATTTAGTATCCTTGATTATATATGCTCCATGAAATATGGGATGGGTGCTAGAGAGATATTCGCGAATATCAAAAACATTCATTTGAAAATCACCTATGGTGGCGTCAGAGTGCATCTTTATCGAATGTCAAAGCTTGATCTTTTTGAGAATAAAAAGCGTGACCAAAATTGGATAGCTAATGACAATGGCCGAAATTTACATAAATTCATACTGCGTGATTAGAACCAATCGGCTATGCGCGGAGAACGCACATGACGTCACGCAGCATATTTAATAAATATAGGCATAGTCATTTAACAAAACAAAGATTTCGTGAGTTAATGGAGTTAAGAGAATTAGACCATGATCAATCAGATATTATTGATGCAGAATTATTTTGCGCAGATTATGATTCAAACGCTCATACTATGAGCAGCTCAAATTGTGCTTCAGATCCTTTGCGTAAAGTAGATAAAAATGTTTTTGATTTCAAAAAAAATATTAGAACTGCCTAAATTTTATATGCTTGTGAGATCGGTACCGTATTTATCCAAAATCGGGTATCGCGCGAATCACGAAGTTACGGTAACACCATACAAAATTGACGATCTCATGCGCGAATCGATACTCGGTCCCTTTAAAGCCCGGTGGTTACCGTTTGCAGTCATGCTTTACCCGACCCGTTTTGCCGCGCGCTTCTCGACAAGTGCCGCCAGTTGGCCGGCGACTGTCCCCCAACCGTCGTGGAAGCCCAGTTCCTCGTGCCGGTCGCGGTCGCGGCGGTCCTTGTGCATGACGTGGGAGGCTCGGTACCAGGGGAGGCTCGGTACCAGGTACCCTTAACGCCGTTAACCGCCCTGTGGAGGCTCGGGGAGGGGAGGCTCGGTACCAGGTACCCTTAACGCCGTTAACCGCCCTGTGGAGGCTCG
>JAPJRA010000046.1:10886-10981 GCA_030824835.1 Geminicoccaceae bacterium
GGGAGGCTCGGTACCAGGTACCCTTAACGCCGTTAACCGCCCTGTGGAGGCTCGGTACCAGGTACCCTTGGGAGGCTCGGTACCAGGTACCCTTA
>JAPJRA010000046.1:11081-12501 GCA_030824835.1 Geminicoccaceae bacterium
ACGCCGTTAACCGCCCTGGAGCGCGTAGAACTTCCACCCGATGCCTACTACTCGGTGGAGGCTCGGTACCAGGTACCCTTAACGCCGTTAACCGCCCTGGAGCGCGTAGAACTTCCACCCGATGCCTACTACTCGGAGTCGATAACCCGGCCGCCTGCCACCACGAAGTGCGGAGCGTCTTCATCACCGTCGCCCGGCCGGAACAGGCGCCAGTCCTCGCCGTCGCTGCCGGCGGGAAACAGGGTGAGGCGACAGCCCCCCGAGAAGTCGATCTCGGCCCCGCCGCACGGTGTCGCGCGCGCAGCCAGGACAACGAGCCGGCGCCTCGCTTCCAGGCACATCCCCGGGGCGAGGATCGTGGTGGCCCAGCCACTCGGCGATCCGCTTGTCCTGGAGGTTGCCGTCCCGCTCGTAGTCCCAGCGTTTGAAATCGTCGCCCCAGAGATCCAGGGCCGGCTGCCGGAGGTCGGACCGGCCGGTGAGCACACCGCCTGGACTCTCAATGCGCCACGCGCACTGGACGTGGAGTGCCAACTCGCCGACCGTCCGGTCGCGGTAGGGGCGCAGCTCCCCGAAGTGGAATCCGCGCAGGTCGGCCGAGCGGGCGATGGCGGTGAGCTCGAGCCCGACGAGCTTCCGCAACGCCTGCTGCACGCGCTCCTCGGTGGTCGAGGGCATGACCATGTCGCACTCCTGCATCACACCTGCCGTGCCCGAAGGTGCGGAGGCGTGCCGCAGCCTTATCACACCGGCTGACGCGAGGGGAGGCTGGGCTAGCGGGCAACGCGCGGGTGCCGCCGCACGGACGCGGGCACAAATCTATTAGGATTAATATCCTTGACAAGGATCAACTGAAAGGCGATAAAGTGTCGAGCCCCTTACCTGGAAATCGATATGCCCGTCAGCCCCTCACCAGCCCGGCAAGCCGCCTCCCGCGCCAACGGCGCCCGCTCCCGCGGCCCCACGACCGACGCCGGCAAGGCCAGCGCCGCCCGCAACGGCACCCGCCACGGCCTGCGCGGTGGCCTCTTCGCCCTCCTGCCCGGCGAGGACCGGGAGGAATTCGCGGGCCTGCACGCGGCCGTCACCAATGACTGGGGCCCGCGCGACGCCTACGAGCACCGCTGGGTCAACGAGCTGGTGGCCGCCATGTGGCGCCAGGATCGGCTGCGCGGGCTGGAGCTGGCGACGCTCGGCGCCGCTGCGGCCGAGAGCCCGCCTTCCGAGGCGACGGTGAGGAAGCTCGCCACCTTCGCCCGCTACGGCGCACGGATCGAGAAGGATATCGGTCGCGCGCTGCAGGCCCTGCGGGTCTTGCGCGACCGCCCCGACACCTGGATCGACGCCTCGCGGAACGGCCCGCCCGAACCCGAGACCACCATGGCACCGCCGCCGTGCACGCGCGAACCCGGGCCAGCCG
>JAPJRA010000047.1:0-446 GCA_030824835.1 Geminicoccaceae bacterium
ACGGCATCCGTTTCAACCTTCGCGGCCATCTGTCCCCTCCTCATCCCGGAACGGGATGCGTGCGTCGTCTTCCATTTCCTGCTTCCGGCTCGGCCACAACGCCCAGGCGACGATGCCCAGGAACAGCAACATCGACCAGACCACCCAGAACTGCTTGAAAATCGGCAGAAGCTCGGCCACCTGCCCGGGACTACTGCAGCAGATCTTCGGTACGGATGGATGTGAAGTCGACCATCCGGCCCAGGATCTGCAGATAGGCCACCAGCGCGTCCATCTCGGTCAGCCGGTCAGGTTGCCCGTCGAAATCGCCGACCGCGGCCTTCGGATAGTGCGCCAGCACCGAGTCGTGGTCGCCGTCGACCGAAGCCTGCGCCATCAGATCGGCCCTGGCGGCCTGCACCATCTCGTCGGTGTAGGGCACGCCCACGATCCGCTGGGTCTTCAGA
>JAPJRA010000047.1:456-12356 GCA_030824835.1 Geminicoccaceae bacterium
GCCTCAATGTCCGAGAAGCTGAGGTCGCGGTCGAGCAGGAAGGCATAAGGCGGCATGATGCTTTCAGGCACGACGCTGCGTGGATCGACCAGGTGCGCCACCTGCCAGGCATCGGAATACTTGCCCCCTACCCGTGCCAGGTCGGGGCCGGTCCGCTTGGAGCCCCACTGGAAGGGATGGTCGTACATGCTCTCGGCAGCCAGGCTATAGTGGCCGTAGCGCTCGGCCTCGTCGCGGAACGGCCTGATCATTTGGCTGTGGCAGTTGTAGCAGCCCTCGCGGAGATAGATGTTACGTCCCATCAGCTCGAGCGGGCTGTAGGGGCGCACGCCCTCCACCTTCTCGATCGTGCTCTCGATCGTGAACAGTGGCGTGATCTCGACGATGCCGCCGATCGAGACCGTGATCAGCGTCAGGACGATGAGCAGCATCCCGCTGGTCTCGACCTTCTCGTGGCGCTTCAGGAGCGACATGACGCTGACTCCTCACTCGGCCGGGGCGGTGCGGGCATAGGCGGGCTGCAGCACGGGCTGCTCCTCGTCCCTGAGCTCGCCACGGGTGGTGCGCCAGAGATTGTACACCATGATCAGCGCCCCGGTCAGGAACAGCACGCCGCCAAAGGCCCGGATGACGTAGAACGGGTGCATCGCCACGACCGTCTCGACGAACGAGAACTGCAGGAAGCCCAGATGGTCGAACGAGCGCCACATCAGGCCCTGCATGATGCCCGAGACCCACATCGCGGTGATGTAGAGAACGATGCCCATGGTCGCGACCCAGAAGTGCCATTCGACGAGGGCATGCGAGTAGAGGCGTGGCGTCTTCCACAGGCGCGGCACCATATAGTAGACGGCGCCGAAGCTGACGAAAGCGACCCAGCCCAGGGCACCCGAGTGGACGTGGCCGATGGTCCAGTCGGTGTAATGGCTGAGCGCGTTGACCTGGCGGATCGACATCAGCGGACCCTCGAAGGTGCTCATGCCGTAGAAGGCCAGCGACACCACGAGAAAGCGCAAGACCGGGTCGGTCCGCAGCTTGTCCCAGGCGCCCGAGAGCGTCATCAGGCCGTTGATCATCCCGCCCCACGACGGCATCCACAACATGATCGAGAAGGTCATGCCGAGCATCTGCGCCCATTCCGGCAGGGCCGTGTAATGCAGATGATGGGGGCCGGCCCAGATGTAGAGGAAGATCAGGGCCCAGAAGTGGATGATCGACAGCCGGTAGGAATAGATCGGACGTTCCGCCTGCTTCGGCACGAAATAGTACATCATGCCGAGGAAGCCGGCGGTGAGGAAGAAGCCCACCGCGTTGTGACCGTACCACCACTGGGTAAGGGCATCCTGCACGCCCGCGAACAGCGAGTAGCTCTTGGTCCCGAAGATCGACACCGGCACCGACAGATTGTTGACGATGTGCAGCATCGCGATGGTGACGATGAAGGCCAAATAGAACCAGTTCGCGACGTAGATGTGCGGTTCCTTGCGGCGCAGGACGGTGCCGAAGAAGATGGCCAGGTAGATCACCCAGACCAGGGTCAGCCAAAGGTCGGCATACCACTCCGGCTCCGCATATTCGCGGCCCTCGGTCACGCCGTTGACATAGCCGATGGCGGCCAGGACAATGAAAAACTGATAGCCCCAAAACAGGAAGCTCGCGAGCAACGGTCCGCCGAACAGCGGGACGCGACAGGTCCGCTGCACCACGTAGAGCGACGTACCCAGCAAGGCGTTACCGCCGAAGGCGAAGATCACCGCCGAGGTGTGCAGCGGTCGCAAACGCCCGAACGTCGTCCACTCCAGTCCCAGGTTCAGCACCGGGTAGGCGAGCTGGAATGCGATGAACGTACCGGCGGCGAACCCCACCACACCCCAGAACATCGTGGCGATGGTGAACAGGCGCACGACATCTTCGTCATAGTCGGGCAGTGCGGTTGCCCTTGCCGCCATGGTGGCCGCTGACATGGGATTCTCCTGCCTCCATCGTGCGCGGTCACTTAGGCGCTTCGCAAGCGACCCCTCTGCCCGAAGGGCCGCTTCGACTACGAGCGCCAGCGCGTCCCCCCGCTGAGCTATCGATTTGCCCGCACGGCGAGAACCAGAAAATGGGCCGTGCGACGACGTGACCTTGCCAGTGGCGGGTGACGGGGAGCATTGATCTGCATCAAATGCCGGGGCGTCCGGATGGTTCAGGTTGGCGCCGGGCTGGAGGCGAGACGAGGGAGACGAACGATGGCGGCCGATACGGTTCCGGTATACGCGAGCCCGATGCCGGCAATTCGCAAGATCGAGCTCGACCGGCCATGGCAGTGGCTGGTCAAGGGTTGGCAGGACATGCGCCGGGCGCCGGTGGTCAGCTACACCTATGGCGTGCTGGCGGCACTCACGGGCTACGTGCTGACCGTGGGCCTGCTCTGGGTGGACATGCTCTATTTGCTGCTGCCGCTCATGGCAGGGTTCCTGATCGTCGGACCGATCCTGACGGTGGGTCTCTACGAGGTCAGCCGGCGGGCCGAGCTGGGCGAGCGGACGACGCTGATGGAAGCCATGGCGGCTTTCCGACGGAACAGCAGCCAGATCGCCCTGGTCGGGGTAGCGCTGTTGCTGCTCATGTTCGCCTGGGCGCGGCTGGCGGCGATGATCTTCTTTCTCTATTTCGGTCTGCAGCCCCCCTCGTTCGAGAACCTCATCGTCGCCACCTTCCTGCAGGCGGACACGCTACCGTTCCTGGTGGTGGGCACGCTGATCGGCGGCGTTCTGGCGCTGCTCACCTTCTCGATCAGCGTGGTCTCGATCCCGCTGCTGCTCGATCGCCCGCAGGCCAACGTGATCGACGCGATCGCCACCAGCTTCCGGACGGTGCAGACCAATTTCCTGCCGATGCTGTTCTGGGGGGCGTTGATCGTGGTATTCACCGCGGCGGGGTTGGTAACGCTCTATCTGGGGTTGATCGTCACGCTGCCGCTGATCGGCCATGCCACGTGGCACGCCTATCGCGACTTGGTGAGTTTCCCCACAGGCGATTAATTACCGCCGTCAATGCTCTAGCGAGGATAGGATCACAATGGCTCCCTGGATTTACGGCATCGTCCTCGGCTTGCTCAGCCTCGTCGGGCTGTTCCTGGCCAGCCGCGCGCACGACCCGATGCTCTATACGGTGGGCCTGCTGTTCTTCGCCTTCGGTGTGGCATTCATCTTTGGGCTGATCATCAAGCACACGGGACATCCATCCTCGCAGACTGATCACTAGGCGGCTCCAGCAGGCGACGGAGCAATAAAAGAGGCCCCGAGCGTTGCCGCTCGGGGCCAGCTTGGCCGGTGCCGCCAGGGAGGCGAAAGGGCACGCGGCAGGGAAAGGGTCGGGCTGCCTCAGGCGGCGACGGCCTTGAGCTCGGTGACGGTGGCCTGAGCGCGCTGGGCGAGCAACTCTGCGGCTTGGCGCTGGGCGGTCAGCGCCACGTCCACGATCTGCCTAGACACGGCCGCACCCTTGGCGGCGGCGCCCTTGCAGCCAGCCAGCACGGCCGCCGGCTGCCTGACGGCCAGCGCCGCCTTAGCCTCGGCTGCAGCCTCGGTGAGGTAGCCATGCTGCAGCCTGGCGATCGCCTGCGCCGCCTCGACCAGCACCGTCTGCGCCTGCTGCGCCGCGGCCAACGTCGCGCTCTGGCTGGCAAGCAGCCGGTCCAGATCGAGCTTGGACAGCTTCAGCTCCGGCAGCCTGAGGCAGCCGGGAAAGGTGACGACGGAGGTCTCGGCCATGCTACGTTTCCTTTGATTGCTGCACTGCACAATTATCTGGGAGCGCAAAGCGGGCCTTCAAGGCCTTTCGTGCTGCAATGCAGCATTTTTGCCATGCTCCACCAGCCCGCCATAGCGGCCACCTATGGATATCGCACGCAATTCGCATTTCCGCCCGGCTGACGCCCAGGTCATTGTGCTGGCCGAGCGAAGCGATCGGGGTCTGGAGACTGGGGATGATCGGAAACACGCGAGCGAACGACGCGTTGGTCGGCGAGTTGCAGCGCGCCGGTACCGAACCCGGCGCCATCGTTGTACGACCGACGGCCGATGCCGCGGCAGGACGCGCTGACAACCTGCGGGAGCTGGGCCAGATCGTGCTCGTCCTGCAAGGGGGCGGCGCCTTGGGCGCCTATCAGATGGGCGTTTACGAGGCGCTCCACGCCGCCGGCATCGAGCCCGACTGGGTGGTCGGGACCTCGATCGGGGCGATCAATGCGAGTCTGATCGCCGGCAATGCCGCCGGCTCCCGTCTCGAGAGCCTGGAAGAGTTCTGGCGGCGGGTCGAGCACGGACCGATGCAGCAGCTGCTCGCGGTCTGGCCGGCGCTGGGCTTGGCGGCCGCCAATGCCTGGACCGTTTCCGCCGGCATCCCGGCCTTCTTCAGGCCCAACCCATTGGCGTTCCTTGGCGCCCAGATGGCGCTCGGCGCCGACAGCGCCGGCTATTACGATACCTCACCCCTCCGCAGCACCTTGCGTGACCTGGTCGACTTCGACCGGATCAACCGGAAGGAGACCCGCCTCACCGTAGGCGCCGCCAATGTCCGCACGAGTGAGATGCGCTACTTCGACAGCCATGACATGAAACTGGACGCCCGCCACGTCATGGCCTCGGGAGCCCTGCCACCGGCATTCCCGGCGGTACGGATCGATGGGGAACTTTACTGGGACGGCGGCATCCTGTCGAACACGCCGGTCGAGGCGGTGTTCGACGACAATCCGCGCCGCAGCTCGGTCGTCTTCGCCGTGCATATCTGGAGCCCAAACGGCAAGGAGCCGGAAACCATCCAGCAGGTGATGAACCGGCAGAAGGACATCCAGTACTCCAGCCGCGCCGTCAGCCACATCGCCCGCCAGAAGCAGCTGCATCGGCTACGCCATGTCATTGCCGAGCTGGCGGCAAGGCTGCCGGAAGCGGAGCGCGAGGATCCGGAGCTGCAGCGACTACGCAGCTATGGCTGCCTGACGCGCATGCATGTGGTGCGCCTGCTGGCCTCGCCGCTGGATGGTGAGGACCACACCAAGGACATCGATTTCAGCCGGGCCGGCATCAGAAGCCGGCGCGGAGCCGGGTACGCCGATACCAGCCGGATGCTGGAGCTGGCGCCGTGGCGGGGCGAGTTCGACCCGATCGAAGGCTTCATCCTGCACGAAACCCGGCCGCGGGCCGTGATGACGGCCAGCTGATGCCGGCACTAGATGTGCCCCGAGACCGGCCGCGGCAGGTATGGTTCCTCGAGCCAAGCCCGGGTCGCGGCATCGAGATGGAGGTCCAGCGCCGCCAGCGCGTCCTTCAGATGATGCGGCTTCGATGCGCCGACGATGGGCGAGGTGATGCCAGGCAGGCCCAGGACCCAGGCCAGGGCCACCTGCGCCGGCTTAACACCGAGCTTTTCGGCGACCGCTTCGACACGCTCGAGGATCACGTGATCCTGCTCGCTGCCCAGGCCCAGCGCATCCTGGATGGTGTCCGTCCGGGCGCGAACCGTGGCGGCACCGTCGCGCGATTTGCTGCCGGCGAGAAAACCCCGTGCGAGCGGACTCCACGGTGTGACCGCGATGCCCTCGGCCCGGCACAGGGGCAGCATCTCGCGCTCCTCCTCGCGGTAGACCAGATTGACGTAGTTCTGCATCGAGACGAACGGGGCCAGCCCGTTGGCCCGCTGCAGCCCCAGCATCTTCATCATCTGCCAGGACCACATCGAGGAGGCACCCAGATAGAGCGCCTTGCCGGCTTTCACGACATCGGACAGGGCCTCCACCGTCTCCTCGACGGGCGTCGCGGGATCGAAGCGGTGGATGATGTAGAGATCGACATAGTCGGTGCCCAGGCGCTTCAGGGAGGCGTCGATGGCCTCCATGATGTGCTTGCGCGACAGGCCCTTCTGGTTTGGCCGGGGACCCATCGCGTTATAGACCTTGGTCGCGATGATGTACTCATCGCGTCGCGCGAGTTCCTTCAGGGACCGGCCCACGATCTCCTCGCTGCGGCCCAGGGAGTACATGTCGGCAGTGTCGAAGAAATTGATGCCGGCCTCCCAGGCCTCGCGGATGAACGGCTTGGCCGCCGCCTCGTCAAGGACCCACTCCCGCCAGGCAGGATCACCGTAGGTCATGCAGCCCAGACACAAACGCGAGACCTGAAGGCCTGTCCTGCCGAACGGTACATATTCCATCGCCTAGCTCCCGACGCCCTTAATTCACCGACACATAGATGGGCTTACCGACGCCGCAAGGACCATTCGTTGCAAGGCAGCCATCGTCGGAGGGAACCTCATAGGCAACCAATTGTGACAGAGACTTTCAGTCTGTAATTCTTCCATTTCCAGCAGGGGTCGAAGCCCTTTGACGTGCCGGACCAACGATATTACATGCTGGCCCGTCACTATCCGGGCCCGTGCCGATGATTGTCTGTGTCTGCAATCGCCTGAACGACGCGACCTGCCGCGAGACCGCGGCTAGTGGTCGTTGCCGCACGGTCGGTTGCATGTACCGCCTGCACGGGCATCGGATCCGTTGCGGGCGGTGTCTGTCAACGATGACCGACATTCTGGCCGAGCACGCGCCGGATGCCACCGCCGGAGCGCCCATCGGCGCCGAGCGGTCCCTGATCGCCGTTGCGGCACCCGACCGCTGATGTGCGTGGCTGCCGACTGCCAACACCGCTTCACTCGATATGATTGGCGGCTGGCCAGACCAAGCGTGCCACGCTGCTGGGACAATTTCTCGGCCAACGTGTTGACGGCACCCGCGAGCTTGTTGCGGTAGGGTTCGGTGAGCTTCTCGTAGCACTCGAAGCCAACCGGCGTCCGGCAGGTCGCGGCCGGCACGGACAGCCGATTTGGCTCGCAGGCCCGGCCGGCGATGGTGATGGTCAGCTCGTCGGCGAACGGCGCGCCACTGCGCGCGGTCATCGTCGCGGCGTAGAACGCCGCACCGGCCAGCGCCGGCTGCATCTGACGTCGCGGAGGAATGGCCGCTTCGCTCATGCGCGACTGGACCCGGGCCCGACGTCAGGATGGGGCGTAACCGTGACCTACGGCCCGCCTCGGGGGCCGGGGTCGGCCCGAAACGACCACGATGTGGCAGCCAAGCACAGCCGGTAAAAGCGGCCGGCATCCGGGCGGCGCGCCCGGTCCCGGCAAGATGCCTGGCGATGATGCCGACGGTCAAGGGGCGCTTCCCCCCCTTCCCGCAGCCTCACCGGAAGTGGCACGCGCATCCGGATGCAGGCACGAGCCCCACGCAAGGCCAGCGAGACCTGTGATGAACGCTCAAGTACTTACACAAGACGGGAGCCGGCGGAATGCTAGTGATATCCAGATTATAGCTGCTATAAGTAGGCATCTCTCGGACCGCGCTATGATTTACCCCGTATTTTGACACGCTGGATCCGGCCCAGTGCCTTTCTAGAAATGATCAAAACTGGTCCATTTCTTTCCAGTTGTGATGCCTGGAGGAAATTGCGATTAGAACTCGTCCAGCCTGTGCCGACGCGATGCCGGTCAGCGGCCTCCGCCTGCCCCGGTTGACACGGTGAAGATGGCGGCTATATCCGTTTTTAAGAATGATTCTAAGGAGAGATGTATGATGAAGGCCCTGACCGGCGATCCGCAAGTGCTGGCGGCCCTGAACGAGGGGCTCAAGGGGGAGCTGACCGCAATCAATCAGTACTTCCTGCATGCCCGCATGCTGGAGGACTGGGGCTTCTTCAAGCGCGGCAAGGCCGAGTTCGACGAGAGCATCGACGAGATGAAGCACGCGGACAAGCTGATCAAGCGCATCCTGCTGCTCGGTGGCCTGCCCAACCTGCAGGATCTCGGCAAGCTCTATATCGGCGAAAACCTGAAGGAGGTGATCGAGTGCGATTACCGCCTCGAGCTCGAGGGCATCGCCAACTATCGCAAGGCTATCGGCATTTGCGAGGTGGCCAAGGACTATGTCAGCCGCGACCTGATTGCCGAGATCCTCGAGGACGAGGAGGAGCACCAGGACCACAACCGCATGGAACTCGAGCTGATCGATAAGATCGGCATCCAGAACTTCGGCCAGAGCCAGATCTGAGCGGCGCGCGTCGCCGCGCCCGCGAGGGTCAGCGGCGGCGCGCCACTGCTGCCGCCACCAGGGCGGCATTGCCGACAGCCACCTGTCCGTCGGGCAACAGGCAGCCGTCCTCCAGGCCGACTCTGGTCGAGAAGCCGCGGCGGAACGCCTCGTTGACCAGCGGCCAGACCGTCGCATCGAATCCGTGCAGCAGGGCCGGCTTGCGCACCTGATGCTGGGCCAGCACGTCGACGATGCCCTGAACGACGGCCAGGGCTTCGCCCGGCTCCTGCTCCCCGATCTCGATCAGCAATCGCAGCGCCAGAGGGGCAAGGCCGAGTTGCATCAGCCTCAGGGCGTCGGCAACGCTGGCGATGCCGGCCTCGATCCCGATGCCGCGCCGATGCAGCCGCTCGATCAAGGCTGGCGCCGCGTCCTCGCTCAAGTTGACCGACGCATGATCGGGCAGCTCGCTCCAGCTGCCGATCAGCGCCAAGCGGCAGTCATTGTCGGGCTCGATCCAGGCACCGGTGCTGATACCGATCAGGGTGCCGGGCAGGCGCGACCGCAGTTGCACCAGCGTCGCGTCCACATGCGCCGGGGCTAGACTCTCCCTCCCGTGGGACCGCGTACGTGCAGATGCAGCTCGCCGGCGCCCGCCGCAACGGCGGCTGCGGCATCCGCAGCCAGCGTGTCCGGGTCGATCGGCAGGTTCGGATGATACTCTTTCGAGCGGGCCCCGTTGAGGCAGGCTTGGATCAGCATTCGCGCTCTCCGGTGCATGGCCGCTGCAGGCGAGAATAGCCGCCATGGCTTGAGCCCGACAGCAGCTTCGCGCATCCTGGCGGCGTCGAATAGGGAACGGCACCCATGCCTCAGAAGCAAAGCGGCGTCCGCTCGTCGTATGCGACATTCGCCACCATCCACGAAGCCGCGCTCGCGCGCCACGGCCGGGCGGGCCTCGAGGCAAATTTGCCGGTTCCCAAGGCGCAGGCCGAGCTGCGGGCCATGCCCGACGCTCGCTACCTGTCGACAATGTCGCTGCGGATATTTCGCGCCGGGCTCAAGCATGAGCTGGTCGATCGCAAGTGGCCGGCATTCGAGGAGGTCTTCCGGGGATTCGACCCGGCCTACTGTGCCGGACTGTTCGACGAGGACATTGAACTACTGGTCGAGGACCGGCGACTGATCCGCCATCTCGGCAAGCTGCGTGCGGTACGGGCGAACGCGATGGCGCTACGCGAGGTGGCGCAGGAGCATGGCAGCTTCGGGAAATGGCTGGCGGCCTGGCCCGGCGACAATATCGTCGAGCTCTGGTCTACCCTGGCCAAGCGGTTCAGCCAGTTGGGCGGCAACTCGGCTCCCTACTTCCTGCGCATGGTCGGGAAGGACACGTTCGTGCTGACGGACTCGGTCGTCCAGGCCCTGATCCGCTGGGGTGTGCTCGAAGGCGCCCCCACGACCAGAGTGGATCGGGCCGCGACCCAGCACGCCTTCGACACCTGGGCGGCGGAGACCGGTCGCCCTTTGTGCCAGCTCAGCCAGATCCTGGCGCGGAGCACGGATTGAGACCCCAGCCAGTGCGCAGGCGTGGACGGCAACGAGGAAATCGGGTTACGCCCAGGCTCCACCAATAAACATAATCGGGCGCACACCATGCTCTACGTCGATCTACCTACCAACACCGAGATCGCGGCCCTGGCCAGCGATCATGGCGACATCAGGGTTTCCATCTTCCTGCCGACCACGCCGCTTACGCAGGATACCCAGGCGGACCGGATCGTACTGAAGAACCTGGCCAAGGAGGCGGCTCGGCAACTGCACGAAGCCGGCGCGGACAAGCGTCGCAGCGACGAGCTTGCCGAGCATCTCGACGACCTGATCGACGACGACGAATTCTGGCGCTTCCAGGCAAGGAGCCTCGTGATCCTGGCGACGCCCGAAAGGGTCCGCACCTTCCGCGTCGCCAACGCGCTCCAGCCGATGGTCGAGGTGTCGGATCGCTTCCACCTGAAGCCTTTGCTGCGCGCGGTCACTTTCCCGCACGCGGCCTACGTGCTGGCACTGGCCGAGAACTCGGTCCGACTGGTCGAGGTATCGGGCGAGATGCCGGCCGTGACCGCCAAGGTCGCCGGCATGCCCCAGGACGCCGCTTCCTCGGTTGGCAAGTCCAGCATCAACGACCGCTCGCCCAGCGGCCGCATCCACGGCTCCGAGGGCAAGAAGGTGCGGCTGCGCCAGTACGCGCGCCAGGTCGACCAGGCTCTCCGCGGTCTGCTCGCCGGCAGCGACGTGCCACTGATTCTCGCGACGAATGGCGCCCTGGGCGAGATTTTCCGCTCGGTCAACAGCTATCCGCATCTTGCAGCCGAAGGCATCGACGGCAACCCGGAGACGCTCAGCGATGCGGAGCTCGCCGAGCGGGCGCGCAGTGTGCTGGACGGTCTACACCGTCAGAGCATCGCAGCCTGGGCTGACCTGTTCGCGGCCCGTGAGGCGCACGGCCGCGCCACCACGGACATCGCCCAGGCCGCGCGCGCCGCCACATTCGGCGCCGTCGAGTCGCTGCTGATCGACATCGACGAGTCGGTCCCCGGTACGATCGACGAGGGAACAGGCGAGATCACCCTCGCCCCTCAGGCCGGCGCCACGAGCTACGGCGTGGTCGACGAGATCGCCCGCCGCGTGATCCTGTCCCAAGGCAAGGTCCTGGGCGTCCGCAAGGACGACATTCCGCACGGCAAGTCGCTGGCCGCGATCCTGCGCTATCCCGTCTGACCGGCGCTGAGCGCGCGCCAGCGCGCCCGGTAGTCGGCCAGGCCTGGGATGTCCCAAGCGCTCGCGGCCACCGGCAGGGCGCTGGGCCAGCCTGGCTGCTCATGCCAGCGCGCGAGCAGCCAAGCGCCGCGGGCAGTACCGCTCGGATCGTCGGTTGCATGGATCGGCTGGCCCGGGCGGAGCGCCGCGAGCAGGCCGCAGAAGGCGACATTGCGGTGAAAGCTGCCCTCGACCAGTACCGGGCCGGTGGCAGCGAGCTTGTCCAGCATGACGTCGACGGTGAGCGCGGCGTAGAGCGTGGCCAGCGCGGTGCGCCGCGCCGGCTGTGTCCCGGGGTCGCCCAGAATGCGCCCCGGGCGGCCGATGAACGGTCCGCTGCCGGGAACGAAGCTCGGCAGCGCCATGCTCCCGGCGGCCACGATGGCGGTCACATCCGCCGGCGCCGCCGGTGTCCGCAATGCCTCGGCGCCAGCGACGAGCTCAACTTCCCGCCCCCCCATGAAGCGGGCCGTCGGCACGGGCGTGCCCCGTGCGTCGACGTTGGCCAGCATGTCCGCATCCGCGTCCAGACCGCCCAGCTCCAGGCCGGGCGACATGGCGATGATCCAGGTGCCCGTGGATAATACCGTGAACGGCGGCTGCCGGGCCACCAGATGCGGCAGGTAGGATGCGTTGCTGTCGTGAATGCCGGCCAGGACCCGGCAGTCGGCCGGCACTCCGGTCCTGGCAGCGAGTTCGGGTCGCACCGGACCCAGAGTCTCCCACGCCCGAAGCAAGGGCGGGAACCGGTCCGCCCAGCCCCGTTGCTGCGCGAGGTCGGAGAAGCGGCCCTCGGCCGGGCGCCAGAGGTGGGTGTGGGCACCCAGCGAGGTCACCTCGATGGCCTTCACCCCCGACAGGCGCCACGCCCAGTACTGGGCCAGTGGCAGGATGTCGGAACAGCGCGCAAAGGCTTCGGGAAAAGTGCGCTCCAGCCAATGAAACTGTGCGCCGAGGCAGAGCCCCCCGGGCAGAACAGGCGAGCCGGTGGCGGCGAACGGGTCGAGCTGCGCCGTAAGGC
>JAPJRA010000048.1:0-6377 GCA_030824835.1 Geminicoccaceae bacterium
GAGCAGGAGGCGCCCCGGCTCCCGGGGCGTCACCAGCCCGTGCTCGAGCGCCATGGTGACGGTGCCGATCGTCCCGTGGCCGCACATCGGCAGGCAGCCCGACGTCTCGATGAACAGCACCCCCACATCGCCGTCCGGCGTGGTCGGCGGGTAGAGGATCGAGCCCGACATCACGTCGTGCCCGCGCGGCTCGAACATCAGCGCGGTCCGGATCCAGTCGTGATGGTCGAGGAAATCCTGCCGCTTGGCGCTCATGGTCGTGCCCACGAGCTGCGGCCCGCCGCCGGCCACCACCCGGACCGGGCAGCCGCAGGTGTGGCCATCGATGCAGAAGAAGGTCTGGCGTACGGGGCCCGTCCGCTCGACCGTCATGCCCTTGCCGCCCGCCACTGTCCTCTCCTCCGCGTTCGTGGTCCGCTCCTAAGCCGCGCCTTGCCGGTCTGCAACCAGCTCGGTGCCTCGCACGTTGATCTGTCAACCGCTTCCACGCCGGGTGGGACGACAGCAGAGGACAGCCAGCGTGAAGGTCGGGGAGCGGGCGATCAGCCAGAAGCAGGCTCATGAGCCAAGAGCCGTCGTTCAATCGACGCCGGAGCCGCAGGCGATCCGCTCGGCGAGCCTCTTGATCCTCGCCCTGCTGGCGGTGGTGTTCACGCTCTACATCGGCAAGGAGCTGCTGCTGCCGATCACCCTGGCCCTGCTGCTCAAGCTGCTGCTCCAGACACCGATGCGGCTTCTCACTACCCGCCTGCGCCTGCCCGGCCCCATCGCCGCGGCGCTGGTCATCCTGGCGCTGTTCGGGTGTGTGGGGTTGCTGGCCCTGGCCCTGTCGGTCCCGGCCTCGGACTGGATCACCAAGGCACCCGGCAGTCTCGCCATCCTGCAGGAGAAGCTGGCGATCCTCCGCCAGCCGCTCGAAGCGCTGCAGAAGATGGTGCACGGCCTCGAGCAGGCGACCACCCCATCGGGCGGCACCGACGGTGGGCAGGCGGTCACCGTGCAACCGGGCGGCGGGCTGCTGAGCGACGTGTTCAGCGGCACGACGCTGACCTTGAGCCGCTCGTTCACGACCATCATCGTCCTCTACTTTCTCCTGAGCTCGGGCGACCGGCTGCTGCGCGGGCTGGTCGAGGTGATGCCGGGCTTCCAGGAGAAGCGGCAGGTGGTCGAGATCGTCGCCGAGATCGAGGGCAATATCGGCGCCTACCTGCTGACCATCTCGCTGATGAACGTCGTGGTCGGGGTCGCGACCGGAGCCGTGATGTGGCTGTGCGGCCTGCCCAACCCACTCCTGTGGGGCACGCTGGCCTTCCTGCTCAACTACATCCCGATCCTGGGGCCGCTGACCGGCGTCGGCATGTTCGTGGCCGCCGGCCTCCTGACCCTCCCCTGGCCGTGGCAGGCCTTCCTGCCGGCTGCCCTCTATCTGCTGATCCACATCGCCGAGGGCGAGACCATCACTCCCCTACTGCTGGCCAGCCAGTTCACCCTCAATCCCGTGGTGGTGATCGTCAGCCTGTTCTTCTGGCACGCCGTCTGGGGCGTCCCCGGCGCCTTCCTCGCCGTGCCGCTGCTCGCCATCGCCAAGATCGTCTGCGACCGCGTGAAGCCGCTGCAGCCGCTCGGGCACATCATCGGCTCGTGAATTTGGTTTCGGCACGCTTGCCATGTTTCGTGGATGCCTGGCACCACTAGCCTCGGCATGGCGGTTCCCACCTCTTAGTTCGTCGCCATGGTTTTGTGGGCCTCGTCTGGCCAACGAGCACAGGTTGCGGGCTGCGACCGAATATCGGCACAGGCTCGGCCTGCATCCTGCCAAAGGGGGTGCGATGAGCGACCACGACTGCCGCAAGGTCATCCTGGTCCTGACCACACCGGATGGAGAGCCATTCGGCCAGCTGCCACCATTCCCCGTCGGCACGCCCTGGTGGTCTGACGTGGAGACCGTCGTGGCCGCCTGCAGGTCGCTGCATGGCTTTAGCCCCGTAATCCTTCGCCTGCTGGGGGCCGACCAGCCCGACCCACCGGGCGGAACGGTGACCTATCTCGCCGAGGTGCCCGAACGCCGCCTCACCGATCCCTGGTCTGGCCAGCTCACCGACGACCCGCGACGGCTCAGCTACGCAAGGCCGGGCGGCCCCGCCGCCGACCTCGCTTGGGCCTATTCGGCCATGGCGGCCCACTCTGTCCACGGAACCGGTGAGCCCATCCAGGTGCGCAGCTGGAACCTGTCCTGCCTGTGGCGCCTGCCATCCGAGCGCGGCACGCTCTGGCTCAAGGTCCTGCCGCCGTTCGCGGCGCCGGAAGGACCGCTGCTGGCGATGCTGGCGAACCATCCGGTGCCACGCCTGCTGGCCAGCGACGAGCGCCGTCTGCTGATGTTCGACGCTCCGGGCCAGGACCTCTACCGTGCGCGCGAGTCGCTGATCCTGGCGACGGTCGGGCACCTCGTCCGCCTGCAGTCAGAGTTGGCTGCCGATGTGGACCAGCTCATCGCCCTGGGTGTGCCCGACTGGCGTCGCGCGCCTGCGATTGCCAACCTGACCTCCGTGCTTGAGCGCGAGCTGCCCGCCGTGTCGGCCGCCGACCGCAAGCTGCTCGGCCGTTTCATCGCAGACCTCGACCGCCGCTTTGCCGCCGTCGAGGCCTGCGGCCTGCCCGCGACTCTGGTCCATGGCGACTTCCACCCCGGCAATGTCCGCGGCGACGAATCGAACCTGACGTTGATCGATTTCGCCGACAGCATTGTCGGCCACCCCCTCCTGGACCTGCTTGTCTTCGTCGACGGGATCGGACCCGTGGCGCGCGACAGCGTGCGGCGAGCTTGGTTCGCATCGTGGCGGGCGGCTGTCCCGGGCTGCGATCCCGCGCGGGCGGCCGTGCTCCTGGCCCCGATCGCATCGGCCCGTCAGATGGCCACCTACGTCGCCTTCCTGGACGCCATCGAGCCGTCCGAGCACCCCTATCACCACCGGCATCCGGGGATCTGGTTGGAGTACACCCTGCGACAGCTGCGCGCCGATCGGAGCGCCTGAACGATGCTCACCCCAGCAGCAGCGCGTCGTCGTCGATCTCCACCCCGCGGCTGCGCTTGAACTCCGCCAGCAGGTCCTCCACCCCCAGCCGCGCCTTGGCCTCGCCCGCCACGTCCAGCACGATCCTTCCCTCGTGCAGCATCAAGAGCCGGTCGCCATGGCCCAGCGCCTGGTGCATCGAGTGCGTCACCATCAGCGTCGTCAGCCGCAGCTCGGCCACGAGCCGCGTCGTCAGCGCCAGCACGAACTCGGCCGTCCGCGGGTCAAGGGCCGCCGTGTGCTCGTCGAGCAGCAGCACCTTGGACGGCGCCAGCGTCGCCATCAGCAGCGCCACCGCCTGCCGCTGCCCGCCGGACAGCAGGCCCATCCGGTCGCCGAGCCGGCTCTCCAGCCCGAGGCCCAGGGCGGCCAGCCGCTCCCGCCAGCGCGCCCGGCCGGCCGGGGCCACGGCCAGCGCCAGGCCCCGGCTCCGGCCGCGCGCCTCGGCCAGCGCCAGGTTCTCCTCGATCGTCAGCGAAGCACAGGTGCCGCCCAGCGGGTCCTGGAACACCCGGGCCAGTAGCCCCGCCCGCGCCGCCGCCGTCCGGGCGGTGACGACGACGCCGTCGATCGCGATCCGGCCGGCGCGGGGCGGCACCGTGCCGGCCAGCACGTTGAGCAGCGTCGACTTGCCGGCGCCGTTGCTGCCGATCACGGTGACGAACTGGCCCTGCGGGATCGCAAGGTCGAGGCCCCGCAGCGCCGTCGCCTCCAGCACCGTGCCGCGGCCGAAGGTGACCTCGATCCTGGCAAGCTCGATCATCGCGCCGGCGCCAGCCGGGCCAAGAGTTTCGCCCGCGTCGCCGGCAGCACCAGCGCAGCACCGACGATGAGCGCCGTCACGAGGTTGAGGTCGGAGGCCTGCAGGCCCAGGAAGTCCGCCTCCAACGCCAACGCCACGACGATGCGGTAGAAGATCGAGCCGACGATGCACCCGATCACCGCCATGGCCACGGTCGGCCGCGGCAGGATGGTCTCGCCGACGATGACCGCCGCGAGGCCGACGACGATGGTGCCGGTGCCGATGGTGATGTCGGCAAAGCCGTTGGCCTGCGCGAACAGCGCCCCCGCCAGCGCCACCAGCGCGTTGCTCAGCGCCATGCCGAGGCAGGTGACCGCACCCACGGCGATCCCCTGCGCCTCGGCCATGCGCGGGTTGACGCCCGTGGCCCGCATCGCGAGCCCGACCTCACTGCGCAGGAAGCGGATCAGCAGCGAGGCGCAGACGGCGACGACCACGGCCAGGAACAAGGGCCGCGCCAGCGGCGCCCACACCCCGATGTCCTCGACCGGCGTCAGCACCGTGGTCTCGCCCAGGAGTGCGATGTTCGGCCGGCCCATGATGCGCAGGTTGATCGAGTAGAGCGCGATCATGGTCAGGATGCTGGCCAAAAGGTGCAGGATCCTGAAGCGCACGTTGAGGACGGCCGTCAGCAGCCCAGCCGCGGCCCCGGCCAGCATGGCGAGACCGGTGCCGAGCCAAGCGTCGGTCCCGCCCGTGATCGCGGTGGCAGCGACGGCGGCCCCGAGCGGGAAGCTGCCGTCCACCGTGAGGTCGGGAAAGCTCAGCACGCGGAACGACAGATAGACGCCCAGTGCCACCAGCCCGTAGATCAGGCCGAGCTCGACCGCGCCCAGAAAAGCTATCGTGCTCACGCGCGCCCCGGCGCTACTTCACCACCGTCTTGGCCCGGGCGATCACCGCCTCGGGGATGGTCACCCCCATGGACGCGGCAGACCCGGGATTGACGAACAGCTCGGTGATCTCGACCCCCTCGACCGGGATGTCGCCCGGCTTCTCGCCCTTCAATACACGCAGCACGATGGCGCCCGTCTGCCGGCCCACGTCGAAATAGTTGAAGCCCACGGCGGCGATGGCGCCGCGCGGGACCGAATCGGTGTCGCCGGCATAGACCGGCAGCCGGTTCTCCTGGCCCACCTTCACCACGGCCTCGAGTGCCGTCACCACCGTGTTGTCGGTCGGCACGTAGATCGCGTCGACCCCGCCGACCAGGCTCTGCGCCGCCGGCAGCACGTCGGCCGACTTCGGCGCCGGCGCTTCCTGGATGGTCATGCCGTGCCCCGGCGCCTCGCGCTTCAGGAGCTCGATCAGCGTCAGCGAGTTGGCCTCGCCCGGGTTGTAGATCACGCCCAGCCGCTTCACGTGCGGCGTGATCTCCCTGATGAGATCCAGATGCTTGGCGATCGGCGACAGGTCCGACATGCCGGTGACGTTGCCGCCGGGATGGGCCGGATCCTTGACCAGCTTGGCACCCACCGGATCGGTGACGGCGGTGAACACGACCGGGATGTCCCTGGTCGTCCCCACCACCGCCTGCGCCGAGGGCGTGGAGATCGGCACGATCACCGCTGGCGCGTCGCCCACCAGCTTGCGCGCGATCTGCGCCGCGGTCGCGGGGTTGCCCTGCGCGCTCTCATAGGTGAAGCGCAGGTTCCTGCCATCCTCGTAGCCACCCGCCAGAAGGGCGGCCTTGATGCCGTCGCGCGTGGCATCGAGCGCCGGATGCTCGACGATGGCCGTGACCGCCACGGCGACCGGCTCGTCCGCCAGGGCCGGTCCGCAGAGGACGGTGGCGGCGAGCAGAGCCAAGCTTGTGCGGCGCCCGAGCAGCATGACGTCGTCCCCCCTTCTCCTCATGGTCGGCGCCGAGGCTTATGCCGCCGCGCCCGCCCCCGCAAGTGCCCCTGATGCCCTACCCGGCGAGCCCGTCGACACACGGTGTCAGCGGCAGGGAATCCTCGTCGGCAGGCCGCCGCTCCCGAAACGCACGGGGTGGACGGACTAGAGCGATCGTTCTACCAATGGCTCATGACCGAGAAACGCCGGGCCATCATCGATTCCGCCAACCGCGTCTTCTACCGCGACGGCTTCGCCGAGGTCGGCGTCGACCGGGTCGTGCAGGAGGCCGATGTCGCGCTGGGCACGCTCTACCGGCACTTCAGGAGCCGCTCGGAAATGATCGTCGCGGCGATGGCGGCGCGTCATGGACGGTTCATGCAGGAGCTGGAGCGCAGGACGGCCGGGACGTGCGGACTTGATGCCGTGATCGGTCTGGTCGATGCGCTCGGGGCATGGAGTACGGCCGAAGGCGGCAACGGCTGCTTCTTTCTTCGCGCGGCGGCGGACTATCCGCACGATGCCGCGATTCGGGCGGCGGCGCTGGACCACAAACGGCAATATCTCGAGCTGATCGAGCGCCGCCTGCGCGAAGGCGGATGGGCCGCGAGCCGAGCGGCGGAGCTGGCCGCTACCGTGTTTGTGCTCATGGAGGGCGCCGTGGC
>JAPJRA010000048.1:6477-12334 GCA_030824835.1 Geminicoccaceae bacterium
GCCGTGGCGTGGTTCATTCTCCTCTCGACGGTGGCGGGATATGGGCTCTATTGGCTCTGTCTGCGCCAAAGCTCGGTCACGCACGTGGGAAGCCTCATTTGCCTGACGCCCCCGGTCACCATGATCTGGGCCTGGCTCATGTTCGCCGAGCCCATTGCACCGGCCGCCGTCGCCGGCTTCGTCGTCTGCATGCTGGGCGTCGTCCTCACCCGCATCTCCCCGGCAACCGCCAGCGAGTCGGCATGAGCCGCAGGATAGCGGCTTCAAGGCGGATCGCTGCCGCAGGACCAACCCCGAGAGCGGGTCGTGAGGCCCGCGAGTGCACCCCGAGCTTGTACGGCGCCCGGGAAGCATCACATCGTCGCTTCGCTCCCGCCGTCGGCACCAAGGCCTGGGCCGACCTGCCCGCCCCCGCAAGGACCCCCAATGCCTACCATCCGCTTCGACCGCAAGCCTGCCGACACCGACGCCGCCGAGTGGTACCGGGACCCGACCGGTGCCTTCACCGCCGGCTACTGGACCCACGAGGGCGGCGTCATCGAGGTCGACTACACCGAGCACGAGTTCTGCCTGCTGCTCGCCGGCAAGGTGCGCCTGACCGACCAGGACGGCCATGTCGACGTCTACGGCATGGGCGACGGCTTCGTCATCCCCGCCGGCTTCAAGGGCACCTGGGAGACGCTGAAGCCGGTGCGCAAATGGTACGCGATCTGGCAGCCGGGCTAGCGCCGCTGCGATAGACCGGCTGCCAGCCTCACGTGCGCGGGCCGGCGCCTGCGGACCGCCCTCGGGCTTTGCCGCCGACGTCTACTCGCAGGTCACCAGAAGGTGGAAGCTGCGATCGAAGCGGGTGCCGAACGAGTTGTGGGTGGTGACGAAGACCCCATTGAAGAAAGCGACGCTGCTGACCGTGGTGATCTCGCCGGGGAGCGACACGCCAACGGACCCGCACAAGCCGATGGTTGCGTTTTTCACGCAGTTTCTCACGTTTCGATTGAAGAGGACGATGTAGGTCCCCGTGGCGATACGTGTCACGCTGAGTGCGCCCTTGCTGTAGGCGATCGTGGGGACGGCGCCCGTACCGTTGATGCAGGCGGCCCGGTCGCCCGGGGTGCTGCTCGGGGCGACGCCGTCACCGGATGCGGCGGGGCTCCGATTGTTGAAGTCGAGCCCGGCCATAGCCGGAGCGGCGGCACCGACCATGGCAACGGCTGCCATCAGCATGCCGGTTGCAGCCATGGAACGCCGGAACTTAACGCTGAGCATCATTCTAGCCTCCATTTGTTCACGCCAAGGCCAACCCACTCGACAGTCAACTTGTACAGTCGAGCCAAAGCGACGCCTATTTTGTCGGCTTTATACCAACGACATACTATAGCATGCTTTTTCTGACAGACAATTAATATTGATGCCTATTTTATAGCTTCACCTTGAGAGTGAATGCAACCGAATGTTGTCCGCCTACATACAAACCATTCTTTTGATCTGCCGCTGGGACCGGATTTAGGATGGCGGTGCTCATGACTACCAGCGGTAGCGGAGATGCATCGGAGCTCCGATTGCATCGAGTGGCCCTTGTGACGCAAGCTCATGGTCGATCGTCGGAACGCTGATATGTCGATGGACTGCATCCTGGATCATTTGATTTCGGCTTCTGAAGTGTGGCAGAGGCCGGTGCCCGACATGGCCAAGGGAACAATAGTGTAGAGGTGGCCGCGGGTGCGGGTCGCTCGCCGGCAATCTTCGGCACGCCGGCGACGCGCTGAGCCGATCGAGATCGGCACGTAGATCGGCCGACGCCGTACCCGGCCGAGCCTCTCCTCGGCGCGCCATCGACGGCCGGAGTATCAGTCATCCGGTGACCACCGCCTGCATCACTGGAAGTCGAGAATCGAACGCCTACTCTGCCGCCAGGGCCTTGCAGCAGCACGGGAGCAATTGCCGCGATGGAATCCGACCTCTCCATCATCTACCGGGACTACATTGCCTGCCTGAACAAGCAGGACTGGCAGACGCTGGGACAGTTCGTCGATGACGATGTGCAGCACAACGGGCGGCAGATTGGGCTCTCCGGCTATCGAGAGATGCTGATCGGAGACTATCGCGAAATTCCAGACCTTCGTTTCAACATCCTGCTGCTGATTTCCAATTCACCGTATATCGCGAGCCGTCTGGCCTTCGACTGCACGCCGACGGGCAGCTTCCTTGGCCTCCCCGTCAACGGACGGCGAGTTTCCTTTGCCGAGAACGTGTTCTACGAGTTTCAGGCGGGCAAGATCAGGCGCGTGTGGTCGGTCATCGACAAGACGGCCATCGAAGCTCAGCTCTAGCACGACCATCATCCCGATCGCCGCGTCCATCGCGCGGCCGACCTGCACCGCCGTGGTATGATCGTCCCCGCCGTTTCGAGACCATGGAGACCAGTTGAGAACGGCGCTCGGGAACGCCCGTCGTGGCGCTGGGTCGTGTCGCCAAAGGGGTGACCGGTGGCTGGTGTGACCCCTCCTGAGCGGGGTGGAGATCAGAACCTTGCTGAGTGACCCCATGTGGGATCGCCTCTCACCCTTATAGCCGCCCCAAAAGCCCAGGACCGGGCGACCCTCTCTAGATCACCGGCGCTTTGTCGAGGCCGTGCTCTGGCTGGCCCGCACCGGCGCGCCCTGGCGCGATCTGCCATCCGAGCCAATGAACTGGCGTACGGCATGGCGGCGCCTGCAGCGCTGGGACTCGGCCGGGGTCTGGGGCTGCCTGGTCGAGGCGCTACGCGCCATGACGCCAGGGGGCGGGCTGGGAGGCGCATCGGCTCGACAGCAGCGTCATCCGCGCCTGTGCCCATGCCGCCGCGGCGCGGAAGGCGAAGGGCGCCCGATGGCCTCGCGCCTGACCGGCGGCGAGCGCCACGACCTGCTCGGCGGCGGGCCACTGTTCGAGCAAGACGCGCTGCGCACCGGCAAGCCCGGCCGCCCGCACTGGAAGCCTGCGGCGGTGATCGCCGACAAGGCGTACTCGGCCGCTTGGCTGCTCGACGCGTTCCGGCGCAAGCTGATCCTGCCGACCAGCCCGAGAACTCCGACCTCGACCGCGAGGCTTATAGGCAACGCACTCTAGCGGCTCGTGGGAAAGCTGAAGCAGTTCCGGCGCATCGCCACCCGTTACGACATGCTCGATGCCCACTTCCTCACCTTCGTCCAACTCACCTCGATATTCGTCTGGCTGCGCAGCTTTGGCGACAAAGCCCAGAGCCGGCTCGACCGACCACCCGGACCGTGGCTCCCAGGCCGGTCATGCACTAACATCCAAACGGGACCACCTCGTGGGGGCCGGCCAATCTTCGACGACGATCTGACAGTAAGCGACAAGCACCTATATCCTGAGTTCACTGTTGCAAGGCACCTTGATGGATTGGAGCGACGTCCGAATCTTTCTCGCCATCGCGCGTTCAGGTACGCTGGGTGGTGCCGCGCGGGCGCTGCACCTTAGCCATCCGACTGTCGGACGCCGTCTTCGGGCGCTGGAGCAGGCAACCGGCCAGATCTTGTTCCAGCGCACGGCCGATGGTTTCATCCTCACGGAAGAGGGCGACGGCATCGTCGCGTTGGCGGAACAGATGGAGGAAGGCGCGCTTGCCATGGAACGGCGGCTGGCAGGGCAGGAACGGGACCTGCGGGGCTGTTTGCGCATCTCCTCCGCCGATTGGTTCGGCGCCTATGTCCTGCCTCCGATCATCGCCGAATTCACCAGGGACTATCCCCGCGTCGACGTCGAGATACTGACCGGCACGCGCCTGTTCAGCCTCGCCCAGCGGGAGGCGGATGTCGCCTTTCGGATCGTACCATTCGACACGTCCGATGTCGTGCAACGGCGCCTCGCCCGATTGAACTATGGCGTCTACATCGCCGCGGACGCACCCGAGCCCGCATATCAGGACGGGAAGGGCTTCCGTCTCATCACCCATGACACGTCCACGGGCCAGTTTCCCGATATCGCCTGGCTGATGGAGACCTTCCCCAATGCCGAGCCGGTCATGCGCTCGAACAATCGCAACGTGCAGGCGCGCATGTGCCGGCATGGGGTCGGGATCGCGGTCCTGCCCCAGGTCGTCGGCAATCAGATCCCAGGTCTGCGCCAGCTCGAGCTTCCGACGGCACCGCCCGGTCGGGACATCTGGATCGGCTATCACCGGGACCTGAAGCATCTCCAACGTCTGCGTGCTTTCATCGCCACGTTGAACCAGCACATCACAACCATCCTGCCCTGACCCGGTACGCTGCTCAATCGTCGTCCTGCCATCGGCGCAGATCCGTCTGATCCCGGTAGGCCATGCGATCAGGCAGGGTGATGAATTCGATCGTCGTGCCCCAGGGCATCCGGCAGTAGCAGACCTTGTTCCTGAGTCCCTTCTCGGTCTCATACGGGATGGCCCGTGCTGCCGTGAGTGCAGTGCCACCCGCCTGTTCGAAGCGCGCGACCGCAGCATCGATGTCGTCGGTGTAGAGGCCAAAATGGGTGATGCCGAAGTCGCTCGCCCGGATCGGCTGCGCCTGTTCCGGCCCGTGCATTTCGAAAAGTTCGATGTCCGGCCCGATCCCGAGCTTCACCATCGCCTGCGCGCGGACGACCGTTCCCGGAAAGGCGCCCACCGCCCGCTCGAACTCGGGGCCTTGCCGTGGCGGATCTTCTGGCCCGAAGGACTGGTAGATCACCTCGCCGCCGAAGGCCTCGATCAGAAACGTCTTCGCTGCTTCGATATCGGGTACGGTGATGCCGATGTGATTGACGCCGCGTACTGTGGTTGAAGTCATAACGGTTCTCTTTCCAAGTTGGTTCGCCGGCGAGTGCAAGCGCTCGCTCAGTTGGCGGTGAGCAAGCCGATCAGCGCGGCGGCCACTTCGTCCGGCCGTTCGTCCGCAACGTAGTGGCTGCAGCGTTCGATCGAGCCCCCGGTCACGTTGCTGGCGAATTCCCGCAACATCGGGACCATGAACGAGCCGAACCGCTGGTCTCCGCCCAGCGCGAGCACCGGCATCGTGAGCGGCTGCTTCTTGTATTCGAGTGCCGTGGCATGATCGGCGGCGAAAGTGCGATACCATTCCATGCCGCCACGCGTCCGTCCGGGAAGCGCCAGCGCTTTGGCAAAGATATCGATGTCCGCCGGATCAAAGCGGCCGTGATCGTGGAACCGCTCGGCCATGAAGGCCGACACGTAGTCATATTCGCGACCGTAGATCAGGCGCTCGGGCAGATCGCGGTGCATATGAAAGCCGAAGTGCCAGAGCCTGGCGCAGGTGGCTTCCCATTCGCTCCAGCCGGGAAGTGGCACGTCGAGCACGGCAAGATGGGTGATCGCCTCCCGGTAGGTCGCGGCTTGCGGCAGCGCGACCATGCCGCCGATATCGTGCCCGCACACCGCGTAGCGATCGTGCCCCAGCGCGATCATGACCTCATGGGCGTCGCGCGCCATGGTCGCCTTGTCATAGCCATCGAGCGGACAGTCCGAATAGCCTGCTCCACGCAGGTCAATGGCTACGACGCTGAAGCGTTCGGCCAGCAACGGCATGACATGGTGCCATTCCCACCAGGTTTCGGGAAATCCGTGAAGCAGCAGGACAGGCGGACCGTCGCCGCCGGTGACGGCGTTGATCCTGATGCCATTTGCCGGAACGAGCTGTTGGGTGAATCCGTCCAAGGCCGCGATCATGATCCTGCTCTCCAACGATGGGAGGTGATTGGGTGAGCCGACGCAGGTTCGCGCATCACGCGGGGTCGAAATCCGTGTGAATGGCAGTGTCGCGCCACGCGTCCATGTCTTGTCTGAAAGCCGTCAGCTTTCGCTCGGCGATCGCATAGGCGACCGGGC
>JAPJRA010000049.1 GCA_030824835.1 Geminicoccaceae bacterium
CGGCAGCAGGGGCGCACCGTCGAAGCCCACCAGCATCACCACCGCCGATGCCACCAGCAGCTTGTCGGCCACCGGGTCGAGCCAGCGGCCGAACAGCGACTGCTGCTGCCAGTTGCGGGCCAGATAGCCGTCCACATAGTCGGTCGTGGCGGCGATCGCGAAGATGGCGCAGGCGACATAGCGGGCCCAGTCGCCCTCGATGTAGAACATCGCCACCAGAAGCGGGATGCAGCCGATCCGGCTGACGGTCAGAAGATTGGGTGTGCTGGTCAGCATGGCTCGGCCTGTCTCGGCTCAGGCGCCGTCGTGGAAGAAGTCATGGATCGCCTTCGCCACCGCCCGATCAATCCCCGGGACCCGCTCGAGGTCCAAAATACCGGCTTCGGCCACTCCGCGGGGCGAGCCGAAATGGTTGAGCAACGCTCGCTTGCGCTTCGCCCCGACCCCCGGCACCTGATCGAGTACCGAACGCCCGATGTCACGAGTCCGCTTGCCTCGATGCGTCTGGATCGCGAACCGATGCGCCTCGTCTCGCAACCGTTGCACAAAGTAGAGGACCGGGTCGCGCGGGTCCAGCGCCAGCGGCTCGCGTCCCGGCAGGAAGAATCGCTCCTGCCCTGCGTTGCGCTCGGGCCCCTTGGCGACCGCCAGCAGCGCCAGGTCGACCAGCCCCAACTCCGCCAGGATCGCCTGCGCCGCGGCGAGCTGGCCGCCACCGCCGTCGATGATCACGAGATCGGGCCAGCTGCTCCCCGCCCGTTCCGGGTCGTCCTTAATCAGACGGGCGAAGCGCCTCTGCAGCACCTCGCGCATCATGGCGTAGTCGTCACCCGGCGCCAGCTCGGCACCCTTGATGTTGAAGGTGCGGTAGCTCTTCTTGTCGAACCCCTCCGGCCCGGCAACGATGAAGGCGCCAATCGCGTTGCTGCCCTGAATATGGCTGTTGTCGTAGACCTCGATGCGCGCCGGCGTCGACGGCAGATCGAACCGCTCGCCCAGCTGCTCGAGCAGAGCCTCCTGACTGGCCGTATCGGCGAGCCGCCGCGCCAGCGCCTGGCGGGCGTTGGTGAGCGCGATCTCGACCAGCTGCCGGCGATCGCCTCGCTGCGGCACCACCAGCTGCACCTTGCGTCCCGCCCGCACCCCCAGCGCCTCGGCGACCAAGGCCTGCTCGGCCACCGGTTCGGCCAACAGCAGCAGCGGTGCCGGCACCCGCTCGGCATAGAACTGGGCCAGGAACGCCGCCAGGATCTCCGCCCGCGACAGGTCCTTGGTGTGCACGGGATAGTAGGCTCGATTCCCGTAATTGCAGCCGTTGCGGTAGAAGAAGACTTGCACGCAGACCTGCCCGCCCTCGTGGTGCGCTGCGATCACGTCTGCATCGTCAACCGCCTCGGTGTTGATGCCCTGGCGCGCCTGGATGTGCGCCATGGCCTTCAGCCGGTCACGCAGGACGGCCGCGCGCTCGAAATCGAGCTCGCCGCTGGCGCCCAGCATCTCGTCCTGCAGCCGGACCTGCACCTCGTCCGAACGGCCGGAGAGGAACTGCCGGACCTCGCCGACGATGCGGCCATACTCCTCGCGCCCGATCCTGCCCACGCACGGGGCCGAGCAGCGCTTGATCTGATACTGCAGGCAGGGGCGCGTCCGCGTCGAGAACACGCTGTCGCGGCAGCTGCGCAGCGGGAAGGCCTTCAGCAGCGCGTTCAGCGTCTCGTTGACCGCCCCGGCCGAAGCGAACGGGCCGAAATATTCGGTGTCCGGCCGTTTGGCCCCGCGATGCTTCCCGATCAGCGGAAACTCGTGGCCATGGCGGACGAAGATGTAGGGAAAGCTCTTGTCGTCGCGCAGGACGATGTTGAAGGTGGGTCGATAGCGCTTGATCAGGTTGGCTTCGAGCAGCAGCGCCTCGACCTCGCTGGCCGTGGTCACGAACTCCATCGACCGGGTGAGGGCGATCATCCGCTGCAGTCGCGCCGGCAGCACCTGCGGCTTGGTATAGGCGGGCACCCGCTTCTTCAGCGACTTAGCCTTGCCGACATAGAGCACGTCGCCGCGCTCATCGAGCATGCGATAGACGCCGGCATCGTTCGGCAGGGTCGGCAGCAGACTGCGAATCAGCTCCGCCCCGGTCAGGGCGGCCGGCCGGCCGGGCTCGACAGCAAGCATGTTGGTGAGGTCGCCCATGACGGCTTAGTGGGCATGGACAGCGCGTCGGTCAAGCCCGCGCGCCGGCTCAGCCGGTCTGCATCCCATGCTTAACCGCGAGCCGCTTCAACGGCGGCACGTGCTCGATCGCGTTCAGCGCCAGGCTGCGCGCCGCGCGCACGGGCGCCAGCTCGGCGGTGAAGACGCGAACCAGCCCATCGGTCAGCCAAAGGCGCTGCGTGTTGTCCGCGCGGCGGGCACGCGCGTAGGGCAGCAGCGCTTCGCCGGAGCCGATGTCCTGGCTGCGCTTCCGCGCCGTCACGATGGCATCGACCAGCGCCCCGACGTCGGCTACCCCCATGTTGAAGCCCTGCGCGTGGATCGGATGGACACCGTGCGCCGCATCGCCGACCAGTGCCACCCGCGGCGCCACATAGTGGCGCGCATGCTGGGCTCCCAACGGATAGACGACCGGTCCACTGTCGAGCTCGATTCGCCCCAGAACCCCGTCGCTGGCGCGGTCGAAAGCCGCGACCAGCTCGGTGCCCGGCAAGTCCGCGAGACGTCGGGCCTCGCTCGGCCGCTCGACCCAGGTGATGCCTGTCCTACGGCCCGGTAATGGCAGCGTCGCCAATGGCCCGCCCGGGCGCAGCCACTCGAACACGGCCCCCCGATGCGGCCGGTCGTGACGCAGGATCAAGGTCAGAGCCTGCTGGTCGTAAGCCCAGCGGTCGACCCCGATCCGGGCCAGCTCGCGCACCCGGGATCCTCTACCGTCCGCCCCCACCACCACGACCGTCTCGATCACCCGTCCGTCGGCGAGCGTGACCTGCATGGCACCGCCGACGCGGCAGAGGCTGGCGACCTCGCCTTGCAGGAACGACGCGGCACCGGCGTGATCGACGAAGGCCTCGAGGAGGCTCCGGCGCAGAGCCACGTGCTCGACCCCTGCCCCGAACGGCTGCCCGCCATGCGCAGCACTCTCGTACTGCACATGACCACCTCCAGCGACATCGGTCACCGATACCCGCTCGATCGCCGCGGTCTGTGGGCCTACCCTCGACCACGCGCGGAGCCGCCGGAAAAGAGCGACGCTGCCGGCCAGCAGGGCCAGGGTCCGCCCATCGGAGCGGGCCTCGACGATGGAGCTTCGTGGCTGGCGCTCAACCAGCAGGACGGAGACGCCAGCCGCAGCCAGGGCAGCCCCCAGGAGGAGGCCGGCATGGCCCCCACCCACGATCAGAACTTCGGCGCGCGCTGGTTCGCTCATCCGCTGCTAGTTGCCCCAGCCGCTACCGGGCGTCCAGCTCCGCTCAGGCCGGCACCGCCGTGAACAGCTCGAGCTCGATCGGATCGTTGACCCGTCGGAGCAGCGCCGCCTTCAACTTCTGCAGGGCACGGTGCTCGATCTGCCGCACCCGCTCCTTGCTGATCCCCAGGCGCACGCCGAGCTCCTCCAGCGTGCGCCCTTCCTCGCTCAGCCGCCGCTCACGGATGATCGTCTGCTCGCGCTCGCTGAGCTCCGCCAGGGAGGAGTTGAGCCAGATCGACCGTTGCAGGCTGTCGTGGCTGAGCGTCGCGTTCTCCTCGGGGCTCGGACGGTCATCGGTGAGAAAGTCCTGCCAGGCATCCTCGCCAGTTGGGCTGACCGTGGCGTTCAGCGATTGGTCGCCGCCCATCAGCCGCATCTCCATCGCCTCGACCTCGGTCACGTCGACCGCCAGCTCCTGCGCGATGTAGGCCTTGCCGGCCTCGTTCAGATGGCCGTAGTGCCCGTCGTCGATCTTGGCGCGCAGACGGCGGAGGTTGAAGAACAGGGACTTCTGCGCGGCGGTGGTGCCCGTGCGGACCACCGACCAGTTGCGCAAGATGAAGTCCTGCATGGCGGAGCGGATCCACCACGCCGCATAGGTCGAGAACCGCACGTCACGCTCGGGCTCGAACCGTGCCGCCGCCTGCATCAGACCGACCACGCCCTCCTGCACCAGATCCGCCATCGGCAAGCCATAATTCTTGAACCTACTGGCCGTGCTGATCACGAGACGCATATAGGCAGTGGTCAGCTCGTGCAGAGCCCGCTCGTCGCGTTGCGAACGCCACCGACGGGCGAGGTCGAGTTCATGCTGACGCGACAAGAGGGGTGCATTCATCGACTGCCGGATCAGGCGGCGATGCGCCTGCTGCGTGTCGATGGTTTGGCTCATCGCCATGAGACCTGCCTCCGTTTGCATCACGTGGTGCCGACTGCTCCAGCGATGAACATTTCATCGCAGTCTCGGTGCCCACACGAAATGGCTTACGGCGTCGATTCCCCGGCAGATCAGCCAGCACACGGCAATTTGACCGGCGCCACGCCCGCTCGTACGAGGGCTTGAGAGCAGCGGATAACGGGTCAAACCCATGGTCGCGACACCGAATCTATCGGCAAGGGTACGAATCTACGGTACAGTGCAGGGTGTATGGTTTCGGGCATGGACGGCGCGCGAAGCGACGCAGCTCGGTCTCGACGGCTGGGTCCGCAACCGGGCCGACGGATCCGTCGAGGCGGTGTTTCAAGGGTCAGCGGCGGCCGTGACGAGCATGATCGAGCGCTGCCGGCGTGGACCGCCGGCGGCTCGAGTCGAGCGGATCGAACAAACGGTGGAACTGGACCCGGTGCCAGCAGGTTTCGTGCAGCGGTCGAGTTGCTGACTGGAAACAAGGAATGTTTGGGACACGATGCGATGATGCCGCACCAGCATAATCCGAAGGGCTCATGCCTTTTGTCCACCACCCGCCGCGGAGCGGCAGGTTGGCTGCTGACAGGCATTGCTTCCGGCTTCATCCTTCGAGGCGTACCGGCCATGGCGGCACCGATGGCAGTCCCATCCAATGCCCTCTTCGACGTCTACCGCAAAGGCAGCCGGATCGGCCTCCACGAGATGCGGTTCGAGGCCAATGCCGAAGGGCTCTCCGTGTCGAGCCGCGTCGAGCTGGCAGTGAAAATGGCCTTCGTCACGGTCTACAGCTACCAGCAGACCGGACGGGACGAGTGGCGGGACGGGGTGCTGACGCGCACCCGGATCGACACCAACGACGACGGCAAGAAGACCGTGGTGGAGGCCGAGACCCGGAACGATAAGCTGGCGGTGCAGGGGCCAACCGGTTCCTATGAGACGGCTCTCGGCTCGATGACCGATCTGAGCTTCTGGAACGATGCGATCACCCAGGGACCGCCGCTGATCGACAGCCAGACCGCCGAGCTCATCCACATGGCGGTCCAGCCCGACACCGTCGAGACGATCCAGGTGCTGGGCCAGCCGGTGGAGGCGAGGCGCTACGCGATGGCCGCCACGAAAGGGCGCTCGGGCACGGTGTGGTACGATTCGACCAACAAGCTCGTGAAGGCGATCGTGGTCACCCGCGGCGAGACCTTGGGCTACGAGCTGGCCGCCTAGCAGGGCACCAGCCGCAGGCCTTCCGGGCCGGCCGCCACATAGCCACGGTCGGTAAGCTTGAGATGCGGGATCACCGGTAGGGGCAGGAATGCCAGCTGCAGCAGTGGCTCCGCCATGCTGCAGCCGCAGGCGGCGGCAGCGGCACGCAGCGGTTTCAGCCGGGCCTCGACGAAGCCGAAGCTGCGATCGCTCATCAAGCCGGCCACGGGCAGCGGAAGGTCCGCCAGCACGGTGCCGTCGCGCACAACGACCGCACCGCCTTGCAGCGCGATGAGATGATTCACCGCTGTGGCCATGTCGGCCGTGTTGTCGCCCGCGACGATCAGATTGTGGCTGTCATGGCCGATGCTGGACGCAATGGCGCCGTGCATGGCCCCGAAGCCGGTCACGAGACCCCTGCCGATATTGCCGTTGCGGCCGTGCCGCTCCAGTACTGCCAGGTTCAGGACGGGGTCGGCGCATGCTCCCAGCGTCAGGTGATCCGTGATCAGCGACAACGCGCGCGCGCCGATGACGGGCGTATCGCCGTCGGGCCGGAAGGCCAGCAGGTCCGCGTCGACGGGAGCACGCTGCACCGAGCCATAGCCGACCGGCGCCGGATGGCTTCGGCCGGCGAACAGCGCCGGCTCGACGAGGCGCCCGCCGCAGACCGTCTGCGCCACCGCCACCGAGTTCAGATCATCGAGCAGCACGAGATCGGCGCGGTAGCCGGCCCCGATCACGCCACGGTCGCCGAGGCCGAAGGCCATGGCGGCTGCCAGCGAGGCCGCCCGATAGACCGCGAGCACCGGTGCGCCGGCGTCGATCGCCTTGCGCATCGCGGCGTCGATGTGCCCTTCCTCGACGATCTCCAGCGGATTGCGGTCGTCGGTGCAGAAGGCGATGCGCGGCCAGGTGAGATCGGTCAGCAACGGCGCCAGGGCGGTCACGTTCTTGGCGATCGAGCCCTCGCGCATCAGCACGATCATGCCCTTGGCCAGCTTCTCCTGAGCCTCGTCCAGGGTCGTGCACTCGTGGTCGGTGCGGATGCCCGCCGCCAGATAGCCGTTGAGCGGCAGGCCGCGGAGCAGCGGCGCATGGCCATCGACGTGGGCATCGGCGAACGCCTCGAGCTTGGCCAGAAGACCCTCATCCTTGGCGAGCACGCCGGGGAAGTTCATCACCTCGGCCAGGCCCAGGACCGCCGGGTGGGCACGTAGCGGCAGCAGGTCGGCCACCTCCAGCCGAGCTCCCGCCGTCTCCAACTCGGTCGCCGGGACGCAGGAGCTCAGGTTCACGCGTAACGTCATGGCGAGGCTCTCACTCGCCTGCAGAAAATACCGGATGCCCGCCACGCCCAGCACGTTGGCGATCTCATGCGGATCGCAGATGGCGGTGGTCGTGCCATGGGGCAGCACGCCCTGCTCGAACTCGGCGGGTACCACCAGCGAACTCTCGATGTGGAGGTGGGTGTCGATGAAGCCCGGCGCCACCACCCGCCCCCGGGCGTCGATCTCCCGCCGGCCGCGATAGGTATCGTGGGTACCGACAATGCGGTCGCCACAGATCGCGATGTCACCGGGGTCGATCGTGCCGGTCGCAGTGTTCAGGATCCGGGCGTTCTTGATCACGAGATCGGCCGGCTCACGGCCCGCACCCTGCTCGATCCGCCGCCCCAGCTCCGTACGCGTCGCTGCTCCGGACATCAGCTGGCACCTTTCCCATCGCCGACCAGACGCAAGAAGGTCGCGAGGTCGATATTGGAGCCGCACACGAGGACGCCGACCCGCTGCCCGGCCAAGTGCTCACGCAGCGGGCCAAACAATGCGGCCATCGCCGCGGCACCTGCAGGCTCCAGTACCAGCTTCAGCGAGTCGAAGGCCAGCCGCATCGCCTCGACCATCGCCGCATCGTCGATGCGCACGATCTCGTCGACCACCTGCCGGCTCACCCCATAGCTGTAGGGGAGCGCGTAGGGCGCCCCCAGACTGTCGGCGATGGTCGCCACCTGCTCGATCCGCTGCGGGCTGCCGGCAGCAAAGCTGCGCCACATGCTGTCGGCGCCCAGCGGCTCGACGCCGAAGACCAGACAGGTCGGGCGCAGCTGCTTGACCGCACTGCCGACGCCGGCGATGAGCCCGCCGCCACCGATCGGCACAATGACCGCGTCCAGGTCGCCGGCCTGCTCCATCCACTCGAGGCCGAGCGTGGCCGTGCCCTGCGCCGTTCTCGGTCCCTCGTAGGGATGGACGAACGTCCGTCCTTCGTCGGCCTCGATGCGCTTGGCGGTCTCGAACGCCGCGGCGACATCGGCCACAACGACGACCTCCCCGCCATAGCGGCGGACCTTTTCGACACGGGCCGGATTGGCCGATGCGAACATCACCAGCTTGGCAGAGATGCCCAACTCTCGCGCCGCCCAGGCGGTGGCGATGGCATGATTGCCGGCGCTCACGGCCGTGACGCCACGTGCCAGGGCCGCCGACGGCAGGTTCAACATCACCGCCAGCGCGCCGCGCGGCTTGAACGAGCCGGTATGCTGGAACAGCTCGAGCTTGAGGTTGAGACCCGTTCCGGGCGAAAGCCGGTCACGAACCTCGGGGCCATCCCAATCAAGGACGGGCGTTCGCGCAAGGCGACCGGCAAGCTGATCGGCTACGGCCCGAATCTCGGGCAGCGTCGGGGGTACGGCCTCGTTGATCGACACGCAGCGCTCCACTGGCATACCGGGTCGCCGTCAGGCATAGGCGATCTCGCCGTCGACCGCACGCTTCCCTGGCGGGCAGCTGATGCTATCGACCCGACCGATATGAGCAGGATCCGCTGGTTCGCGGCTGCCGAAGACGAGCTTGTCGGCTAGGCGCGGACGCGCCGTGGCGCCCGTGTTGACGCGGGGCGCGGTGCGAGCCGGTGCTCGGCACGAAGGACGGCCTCCAGCCCACTCTTGCCGCTGGCGACAACGCACATTGCCGGTGGTTCAGCAACAGCAACCGGCTGCGATCCAGCCTTCGCCCGCGCGTCAATCAGGTTCTGCATGAGATCATAGCGACCACGCAGCCTCGAGAGTACCACTGCACGGCCATTATCATTCTCGGCCATCGTAGCTTGATCCCCGTCAGCCCTGTGAAACAGTCACAAAGCTAAGGGGATCACGAGCAAGAAAATGTGATAAAACTCACATTCTGCGCTCGCAACCGGTGAAGGCTGCTACTGCAACAACCGACGACCGGTCGTCCGGTCGAACACATGCACCTGATCGAGCTGCGGCTCGAGGCCGATCTGCTCGCCCGGGGTGAGCTGATGACGCTCGCGGAACACGGCCTTGCACTCGATCCCGGCGATTCGCGTCACCACCAGCGTCTCGGCTCCGGTCGGCTCGACCACGATGACCTCGGCCGGCAATGCCTCGCCGGGTCCCCGAAAATGCAGATGCTCCGGCCGGATACCATAGACGATCTCGGCCGAATCGCGCAACTCCGCACCGTCGGGCAGCGGCAGTTTGGTCCCGTCCGCGGCGACGGCGACCGGCGGGCCACCGTTCCGATGCACCCTGGCATCGATGAAGTTCATCGCCGGCGAGCCGATGAAGCCGGCCACGAACAGGTTCACCGGACGGTCGTAAAGCTCCAGCGGCGCGCCCAGCTGCTCGACGACACCGTGCTGCATGACGACGATACGGTCGGCCATCGTCATGGCCTCGATCTGGTCATGGGTTACGTAGATGGCTGTGGTCTTCAGGCGCTGGTGCAGCTCCTTGATCTCGGTGCGCATCTGGACACGCAGCTTAGCGTCAAGATTGGACAGAGGCTCGTCGAACAGGAACACCTGCGGGTCGCGGACAATGGCGCGTCCCATGGCGACACGCTGCCGCTGACCGCCGGAGAGCTGGCGCGGGTAGCGGTCGAGCAGCACATCGAGACCCAAAATCGAGGCCGCCCGGCCGACCCGCTCATCGATCAGCGACTGCGCCGCCTTCGCCAGCTTCAACGAGAACGCCATGTTCTGACGCACGGTCATGTGCGGGTAGAGCGCGTAGTTCTGGAAGACCATGGCGATGTCGCGGTCCTTCGGCGGGACCCGGTTGACCACCCGCCCGCCGATCGCGATGTCGCCGCTGGTGATCTCCTCGAGACCGGCCACCATCCGCAGCAGGGTCGACTTGCCGCAACCCGAAGGTCCGACCAGGACGACGAACTCGCCGTCCGGGATGTCGATCTCGACCGCATGGAGAATGTGCGTGCTACCGAAATACTTGTCGACCTTGCGGATCTCGACCGACGCCATCTGCCTCTCCCGCTTCGGCGCCGTTCGCGCCCGTTCTGGTTCGCAACCCGGCCGGCCACCGGCCAAACCGCGGCCGGATGATGGACTCGCGGCACCGGCAGCGCAATCCGGCACGGACATCATATTACCGGCGACGATACGGAGCCGGCAGCCACGGCTGGGCAGACCTCAATCGCGCAGGTCGTCCCACAGCTCCTTCACCTTGGCGAAGAAACCCTCGGACTCGGGATGTTGCTGCTTGGCGTCGGCACCACCCGACTCCTCGAACTCGCGCAGCAGCTCCTGCTGCCGCTTGGTCAGGTTGACCGGCGTCTCGACCACGATCTCGACGAACATGTCGCCGCGTGTATGGCCATGCAGCTCGGACATCCCCTTGCTACGCAGTCGGATCTGCTTGCCGGACTGGGTGCCGGCAGGCACGGCGATACGCAGTCGCCGTCCCTCGATGGTCGGCACCTCGACCTGCCCGCCCAGGGCCCCGGTGACCATCGGGATCGGAACCCGGCAGAAGATATTGGCGCCCTCGCGCCGGAACATGCGATGCGGGGCCACGGTGACGAAGATATAGAGATCGCCCGGCTGACCGCCGCGAATGGCGGCCTCGCCCTCGCCGGACAGGCGAATGCGGGTACCGTCCTCGACGCCGGCCGGGATGTTGACCGCCAGCGTCTTCTCACGCTGCTGGACACCGCTGCCGCCGCAGCTCTTGCAGGGATTCTTGATCACCCGACCGGCGCCCTGGCAGGTCGGACAGGTCCGCTCGACGGTGAAGAAGCCCTGCTGGCTGCGTACGCGGCCGGCACCACGACAGGTCGGACACCCGGTGGGCTCGCTCCCGGCCTCGCTGCCGGTACCGCTGCAGCTCTCGCAAGCCACCGCCGTCGGCACCCGGATCTGCGCCCGCTTGCCACTGAAGGCTTCTTCCAGCGTGATCGTCAGATTGTAGCGCAGGTCCGCGCCACGCGCCGAGCCACCGCGCCCGCCGCGAGCCCGGCCGTTGCCGCCACCGCCCATGAAGTCCCCGAACAGGTCGTCGAAGACATCGGCAAAGCTGGTGAAATCGAACCCGGCGCCGGCGGCACCGCCGCGGCCGCCAGGCATACCCGCCTCGAATGCCTGATGCCCGAACTGGTCGTAGGCGGCCTTCTTCTGCGGATCGCGCAGCACCTCGTAGGCCTCGTTGACCTCCTTGAAGCGCGCCTCCGCCGTCTTGTCGCCTGGATTGCGGTCCGGATGATGTTCCTTGGCCATCCGGCGATAGGCGTTCTTGATTTCCGCCTCGGAGGCCGAGCGGCCGACGCCCAGAAGTTCGTAATAGTCACGCTTGGCCATATCGGAAATCGCTACCTTCGCGGTTCGAACCGGTTCCTAGACGGCACGGGGCCGACCGGGCTTCTGGCCCGGCCGGCCCTCGCACGCGACCACGCTGACCGCGGTCTGGATCAAGCCGACTTCTTGCGGTCGTCGTCGACCTCTTCGAACTCGGCATCGACGACACCCTCGCCCTGCTTGGACGACGGCGCCTCGCCACCGGCCTCACCGGCGGCCGCCTGAGCCTTGTACATGGCCTCGCCGAGCTTCATCGACACCTGCGCCAGGGCCTCGGTCTTGGCGCGGATGGCCTCGGGATCCTCGCTGTCGATCACCGCCTTGAGGGCGGCCACCGCCTGCTCGATCTCCGCCTTGTCCGAAGCACCCACCTTGTCACCGAACTCGGCCAAGCTCTTCTCGGTCGAGTAGATGAGGCTGTCGGCGTGGTTCTTGGCCTCGATCACCGCCTTGCGCTTCTTGTCCTCCTCGGCGTTCTCCGCCGCCTCGCGGACCATCTTCTCGACCTCGGCCTCGCTCAGGCCACCCGACGCCTGGATGCGGATCGTCTGCTCCTTGCCGGTGGCCTTATCGGCCGCCCGCACGTTGACGATGCCGTTGGCGTCGATGTCGAAGGTGACCTCGATCTGCGGCAGGCCACGCGGTGCCGGCGGGATGCCCAGCAGGTCGAACTGACCCAAGAGCTTGTTGTGCGCCGCCAGCTCGCGCTCGCCCTGGAAGACCCGGATGGTCACGGCCGACTGGTTGTCGTCGGCGGTGCTGAAGACCTGGCTCTTCTTGGTCGGGATCGTCGTGTTGCGGTCGATGATCCGCGTGAACACGCCACCCAGGGTCTCGATGCCCAACGACAGCGGCGTGACGTCGAGCAGGAGGACGTCCTTGACCTCACCGGCCAGGACCGCGCCCTGGATCGCCGCACCGATGGCCACCACCTCGTCCGGGTTGACGCCCTTGTGCGGCTCCTTGCCGAAGAACTGCTTCACGGTCTCGACGACCTTGGGCATCCGGGTCATGCCGCCGACCAGGAT
>JAPJRA010000050.1 GCA_030824835.1 Geminicoccaceae bacterium
GCGAAACCCCGATAGCCGGCGTCCGCCACCTCCTTGCACTTGCGGCGGTAGGTGCCGACGCCACCCGTGTAGGATAGCACGCGCCGCGGCTTGCCGGGGACATTGGAGCCCAGATACCAGGAGTTGGTGCGGGCGATCAGCGTGGCGCCCGCGGTCGCGTCGTGATGCTCGACCCACGCCTGCTCGGTCTCGGCCGTCGGCTCGATGACGCTCTTGGCCTGCGCGCGCAGGAAGGCGATGCAGTCGGCGATCCACTCGGTCTGCTGCTGCAGGCAGGTGGTCATGTTGCAGAGGGCGGCCGAGGGGGCCAGCGGCACGGCGGTCGTGAACAGGTTGGGGTAGCCGTGCAGCTGCAGCCCCATGGTCGTGCGGATGTCCCGCCCCCAGTCCGCCTTCAGCGAGCGGCCATCGCGGCCGACGATATCGATCCGGGTCAAGGCGCCCGTTCCCGCGTCGAATCCCGTGGCCAGGATGATGACGTCGAGCTCGTGCAGCGTGCCGTCCGCGGTCCTGATCCCTTCGGGGGTCACCTCGACGATCGGGTTGTCACGGACGCTGACCGCCTCGACGTTCGGCCGCAGGTAGGCTTCCAGATAATTGGTCTCGAGCGGGACCCGGTGCGTGCCGAAGCCGTAATCCTTGGGGATGAGGAGATCGCACAGCCGCTCGTCCTTGAGCCGTGCGCGCATCTTCTCGCGGACGAACTCGGAGACCTCCTCGCTGATCGCCTCGTCGAAGAAGATCTCGGCGAAGGAGGCGAGCCAGAGCTTCAGCGACCCGTCGGCATGGATATCCTCCAGCCGCGCGCGGCGCTGCTCAGGCGTGAGGTCGGCCCATGCCGGGCCGAAATCGTACTCGAACCCGGTGAACGAGTGCGGGAGGACGGATTTCAGCTCGTCGAAGCGGCCCTTGTAGGCCGCGACGGCCTCGGCGTCGTAGGCCGGGTTCTTCATCGGCAGCACGTATTGCGGCGTGCGGACGAACACCTTGAGCAGCCCGACCTGGTCGGCGATCGTCTGGATCACCTGGATGCCGGTGGCGCCGTTGCCAACGACGCCCACGCGTTTGCCCGCGAGCTCGATCGGCTCCTTGGGCCAGCGGGCGGTGTGGAAGATCCGGCCCTTGAAGCTGTCCTGACCCGGGAACAGCTCGCCCATCGGCGCCGAGAGCATGCCGCAGCAGGTGATCAGGAACTGGGTGTCGATCGTCTCGCCATCGTCCGTGGTCACGAGCCAGCGCCCGGCGGCCTCGTTCCACTGCGCGCGCGTGACCGTCGTCTCGAGCTGGATGTCCTTCCGGAGATCCAGCCGGTCGGCGATGTAGTTCATCCAGCGCTCGATCTCCGGCTGCCCGGGGAAGCGCTCGCTCCAGCTCCAGTCCTTGTAGAGCTCCTCGGAGAACAGATATTGGTAGATGTAGCTCTCCGAGTCGAACTTGGCCCCCGGGTACCTGTTCCAGTACCAGGTCCCGCCGACCCCGGCGGCGTTGTCGTAGGCACGCACGTCGAGCCCTTGCGCGCGCAGCTGATGCAGCTGGTAGAGGCCGGCGACACCGGCCCCGATGATCATCGCATCAAGCCGCGTGACCGGGCCAGACGGCTCGACCTGGCCCATATCGCCCCTGATCTCGTCCATTGTCGTTCATCCTCCGCTGCTTGTCCGCTCGCTGCGCCTGGGCGAGGCCGATGCGCGCCTCGGGCAGCTTCTGGAACGAAGGGTAGGCGGCTTCCGGCAGGGCGGTCTTGAAGACTAGCGGCGATCGTTTGAACGATCCGGGATCGCTCGGGGCCGCATCGGCGGCGGTGGTGCGCGACGATCGCGGATCGGGTATCCTCGCTCCAAGGTCGGCGCCGAGAACGCCACCGGTCAGGGAGAAGGCAGCGTGGTCGAGCCCATCGCCTCCGAGGACTTGCCGCTGTGGGTTCCGGGCAGGGTGCTCTGCACGAGCGACGGCCTGGGCTGGAAGGGCGTCATGCTCCGCTCCTACGCCTACAAGGGCCAGGACGTCGAGATACCGCCGATGCGCGACTTCATGCTGGCCTCCTACCAGGCCGGGGTCACGCCGATGCAGCGCCGTTTCGACGGCCGGTGGAGCAAGGCCACCTGCAGCCCGGGGGCGGTCTCGTTGCTGACGCGCTCGCAGCAGTCGCACTGGCACTGGACCGAGGACGTCGACGTCACGCACGTCTACCTGACGCAGGAGTTCGTGGCCGGCGTCGCGGTCGAGGTCGCGGGGCGGTCGGTGGCCGACGTGGCCCTGGCCGACGTGCTGCGGACCGACGACCCGCTGATGGCAGCCGCGATCGGCGAGATCGCGGCGGAGGCGGCGCAGTCCGGCCTCGGCGGGCCGCTCTATGTCGAGGCCGCGGCCCGGCAGCTCGTCATCCTGCTGCTGCGCAAGTACGCGGCGCTGCGCTTCCGGCTCGCCGAGCATGCCGGGCAGCTGACCTCGGCCCAGCGCCGCACCGTGATCGACTTCATCGAGGCCCACCTCGAGGACGCCCTCGACCTGAGCTCCATCGCCGCCGAGATCAACCTGGGTGCCTGCACCTTCACCCGCCATTTCCGCCGCACCTTCGGCGTCGCCCCCTACGCCTACGTGATGCAGCGCCGCCTGGAGCGCGCCCGGCGCCTGCTCGGCGAGACCGCCATGCCGATCAAGGAGGTGGCGGCGGCCTGCGGCTTCTCCGACCAAGCGCACCTCACCCGCCTGTTCGCGCGCCACTATCGCACGACGCCGTCGGCCTACCGGAAGCTGGGTGGGAGCTAGCGACCTCCGGATCCGGCGAGCGACGCCCGTGGCAGCGGACGTTAGGGGCTCGGCGCCGCCGTGAAGATCGGGTGCGCGACCCTGGCGCCGGGGGTGATCCCCAGCCGCTTGGCGGTGCCCGCGTTGAGCTCCAGCACGGCGCGGATCGGCTGCTCTGACGGGATGAGGGCCTCGGAATAGGGGACGGCGTCGGGCGCCACCTGGACGATGGTGCCCGCCTTGTCGATGAACAGCAGATCTAGCGGCAGAGGCGTGTTCTTCATCCAGAAAGCCACCATCTGCTCCTGCTGGAAGTCGAACAGCATGCCGTGGTCGGGCTGCATGGCGCGCCGGTACATCAAGCCCCGCTCGCGCTCGCCGGGGGTCGAGGCGAGCTCGACCGTGAAGTGCGCCGCGCCGAGGCGGGTGAGGATGCTCAGCTCGTCCGGCGCCAGCGCCTTGGGCGCTGCCCAGGGCGGCAGCAGCAGCGCCAGTAGTGCGGCCGCCAGCAGGGCGCGCCGCCGAACGGGTTGGCGTGCCGCCGCCGGCGTGCGATCAGGGGCGGGCGAGGTCGCCCGGACGCGAGGTGCTGCTTCCATGGATCTCAAGGCCCATATCCGTCAGATCCCGGACTTTCCCAAGCCGGGCATTCTGTTCTACGACATCTCGACCCTGCTCGCCCATGGCGAGGCTTGGCGCGAGACGGTCGACCGGGTGGCCGACGCGGTGCGAGCCTACCGCCCCGACATGCTGGCCGCCATCGAATCGCGCGGCTTCATCTTCGCCGGCCCGGTGGCCTGCCAGCTCGGCATCGGCTTCACCATGGTGCGCAAGGTCGGCAAGCTGCCCGGGGCCGTGGTCAGCCACGCCTACGATCTCGAGTATGGCAGCGACACGCTGCAGGTGGCCGAAGGCCTGGTGCCCAAGGGGGCCCGGGTGGTGCTGATCGACGACCTGCTCGCCACCGGCGGGACGGCGCAGGCCTCGGTCGAGCTGCTGCGCAAGGTCGGCGCCGAGGTGGTGGGGGCGGTGTTCCTGATCGAGCTGATGGGCCTCAAGGGCCGGACACGGCTGGACGTGCCGATGACGACGCTCTTGGGTTATGCCGGTGGGTAACGGGGCCGGTACGGCTTTTTGCCGATCGCGTCGTTCCGTGGTGCTGCCCCGGGGGTGTTGCCACAAGCAGGCCGGCCGCGGTGATCGGCATCCTGCCAAGTAAAGTGGCGGCGCGGCCATTACGGCTGTGAGTGCGGGCCGTCAACAACCGTTCTGGAACTGAGCAGCCCGCTCTCCAGCGACCACAATCGAGATCGGCAGGCACTTGGTCGAGGCGAATCAGGTGCGGCGGCCGTCATCATCTGGTCGTCAGCTCCGCTGCAGGATTATCCTTGAACCTGAGCACAGTCTTGTCGGTGTGCCTGGCTTTCACGTCCGCGATGTTGTTGAACATCTGCCGGAAATCGGCGAGGGCGTCCCGCGCCTGTGCCGTCAGCTCGGTCGCAGGTGGGAGCCGCGCCAGCAGCACGGCGAGCGCGTCCTCGATCCGGCCGAGCTGACGGCCATAGCTGGCGACTTCGCTAAGAACTTCCTGCTCCACTGCCGGGTTGGAGGATCTGCCCAGATTGATGTTGATCAGGCCGAACTGGCTGCCGACGGACTTGAACAGGGAGGCCCACAGCTTGAAGATCTGGTCGACGCTGCCAGACAACGGCAGGTTGAGCTGTGACATGTCCCTCTCCATGGCTCCGGCAGATCGCCGAACCCATGCACTTCCCATGCCGGATGATCGTGCGCACGGCACAGTGCTCAGGCCTTGACCCGGTAGCCGGTCTTGAACATCCACCAGATCGTGGCGAGGCACACGACCAGGAACACGGTGGTCATCGCCAGGCTCAGGCCGACGGCCACGTCCGAGACGCCGAAGAAGCTCCAGCGGAAGCCGCTCACCAGGTAGACCACGGGATTGAACAGCGTGATCGTCTGCCAGGGCTCCGGCAGCATCGTGATCGAGTAGAAGCTGCCGCCCAGGAAGGTCAGCGGCGTGATGATCAGCATCGGCACCACCTGCAGCTTCTCGAAGCCGTCGGCCCAGAGGCCGATGATGAAGCCCAGCAGGCTGAAGGTGACCGCGGTCAGGACCAGGAAGCCCGCCATCAGCACGGGATGCAGGATCGAGAACGGCACGAACAGGCGGGCGGTCACCAGGATGATCAGGCCCAGGATGATCGACTTGGTGGCGGCAGCGCCGACATAGGCGATGACGATCTCGAACACCGAGATCGGGGCCGAGAGCACCTCGTAGATCGTCCCTGAGAACCTGGGCATGTAGATGCCGAACGCGGCATTGGACACGCTCTCGCCCAGCACGGCCAGCATGATCAGGCCCGGGATGATGAACGCCCCGTAGCTGACGCCGTCGATCAGCGGCATCCGCGAGCCGATCGCCCCGCCGAAGACGATGAAGTAGAGCGACGTCGAGATCACCGGGGCCGCGATGCTCTGCAGCAGGGTGCGCCAGGTGCGGGCGAGCTCGAACAGGTAGATGGCCCGGATCGCATGCAGGTTCATGCGTGGTCTCCCACCAGGCCCACGAAGATGTCCTCGAGCGAGCTCTGGCTGGTCTGCAGGTCCTTGAACTCGATGCCGTGCTTCTCGAGCCGCCGGAGCAGCCCGGCGATGCCCGTCTGCTCGCCATCCACGCCGAAGGTGTAGAGCAGCTGCAAGCCGTCGGCCGACAGCTCCAGCCGGTCTTCGTCGAGGCCCGGCGGCAGGCTGGCGATGGGGCTCTGCAGCAGGATGGTGAGCTGCTTCTTGCCCAGCTTGTGCATCAGCGCCTGCTTGTCCTCGACCAGGATGATCCGCCCTTTGTGGATCACCCCGATCCGGTCGGCCATCTCCTCGGCCTCCTCGATATAATGGGTGGTCAGGATGACGGTGACGCCGCTGGCGCGCAGCTCGCGGACCAGCGCCCACATCTCGCGGCGCAGCTCGACGTCGACGCCGGCCGTTGGCTCGTCGAGGAACAGGATCCGCGGCTCGTGGCTGAGCGCCTTGGCGATCATCACCCGGCGCTTCATGCCGCCGGACAGCGCCATGATCCGGCTGTCCCGCTTGTCCCACAAGGAGAGGTCCCGCAGCACCTTCTCGATATAGGCGGGGGCGGGTGGCCTGCCGAACAGGCCGCGGCTGAAGCGCACCGTGTCCCAGACGCTCTCGAACGCGGCCATGGTCAGCTCCTGCGGCACCAGCCCGATGGCGGCGCGCGCGGCGCGGTAGTCGGTCACGATGTCGTGGCCGTCGGCCCGCACCGTGCCGCTGCTCGGGTTGACGATGCCGCAGACAATGCTGATCAGCGTCGTCTTGCCGGCGCCGTTGGGGCCGAGCAGGGCGAAGATCTCGCCGCGGCGGATGTCGAGGTCGATCTCCTGCAGCGCCGTGAAGCCTGTCTGATAGGTCTTGCCCACTCCACGAATCGTGATGATGGCGTCGGTCGCGCCCGGTCCTGTCGTCATCGGCTCCTCGGCAGTCGTTCAAGCGCGCCCCGCGGGCCGGGTCGGTTGAAGCGGCCGGACTGTGTAACGGCTCCGCACGGCGGCGCAAGGGCGGCCTGAATCCGCCGGCGCCGGGCTATCGGATGGTGTGTCGGGGATCGTCCTGAAGCTCGGAGGCGAGCGGAGCGTGGTTCAGGAACGCCACCAGGGCGACGCCGCCCACCGTGTTGCCGAGCAGGGTCGGGACCAGAAAGCGCCAGAGATAGTCGGCGACGGTGGCATGCCCGCTCCACACCGCGAAGGCGACGTCCGCAGAGCCGGCGATGATGTGCGGGAGCTGGGCGATCGCCACGACATAGGTCAGCAGCAGGATGACCAGGATCCGCGCCGAGCGGGCGCTGGGCAGCAGCCAGACCATGAGGGCGATGAGCCAGCCCGCGAGTATGGCCTTGACGAACTTGGGGCCGTTCGGCCCGGCCAGCACCTCCTGACCGATCTCGACCAGGGACTGCCGCACCGGTTCCGCAAACACCCCATCGCGCGAGATCAGGAAGCTGAAGGCGATGGTCCCGATCAGGTTGGCCGCCAGCACGACGCCCCACATGCGCAGCAGCGAGGTGAAGGTGGCGAGATCGCGGCGCACCATCAGCGGCAGGACGGCGGTGAGCGTGGTCTCGGTGAACAGCTGCTGCCGGCCGAGCACGACGATCACGAAGCCCACGCTGTAGCCCGGCGCGTCGATCAGCAGCCGCCATGGCGCGTCCGGCAGGCCCGCGCGGAGCAGCGCCATGGCGAGCAGGGAGAAGCCCATCGACAGCCCGGCCGCCAGCCCCGACCAGAGCAGAGCCGCGTTGGCGCGACGCAGCTCCGCCTCGCCCTCCTCGCGCAGCACCTCGTGGATGACCAGGGCCTGCGGGGCCGCGTGCTCGGCCGCCTGGGCCTGCTCGTGCTCGTCGAGGTGCGGCGAGTCCTGGCCGGCGGTCTCGTTGTCCTCGACCCTTGCCGCCTCGCGCGCCTCCTCGTCGCTCACTGGCGCGCTTCGCGGTGCTTGATCTGGCCATAGGCGAGCACGGCGAAGTTGCCGAGCAGCTGGGCGCGCCGCGCCTGATCGTCCCCGGCCTCGGCCATGGCCGCCGGGCAGTAGGTTACGGTCAGGGCATTGACCAGGGCATCGTCGGCGACGCCGGAAGCCTGCAGCTTCGGCAGGATCGCGTCGATCCGCTCCAGCATGTCGGCTGGCTTGGCCCCGCGCAGCTGTGCGGCGACGCCCTCATCCTCGATCATGGAAGCGAGCTTCGCGTCCTCGACGGCAGGGCACCCCTGGTCGAGGTTGCCGGCGAGCAGGGTGTGCGTCTCGTCGCGCAGCTTGGCCACCGCGCCAGGTTCGGCATTGGCCGGCGCGTTGTTGCCCCACGCCGTGCGCACGTAGTTGGCGGCGTCGGCGATATCCTGGTCCGACATGCCGACGCCCACGGCCGGCATCGGGCCCCGGCCGTGGGCCGCTTCCAGCCCGCCCAGCACCACCTGCTCGATATTCTGGGCGCCTTCCGCCAGGACGGCACCGTTGCCCGCCAGGGCCGGGATCATGCCGCTCATCCCTCGCCCGTCGACGCCGTGGCAGAAGGCGCAATGGTTGAGGTAGGGCGCGGCGCCGACGGCCGCGACCTCGCTCGACGCGGCCTGCTTCCCGCTCGCGGCGGCGTCGGGATTGGCCGCGGACTTGAGGTAGGTCGCCATCGCCTCCAGGTCGGCTTCGGACAGATGGCTCAGGCTGCGGTCGATGGTCTCCTGCATCGGCCCCAGCGCCACGCCCTTGTCCGGTGCCGCACCGGTCTTCAGGTAGGTGATCAGCTGCGCGTCGGTCCAGGAGCCCAGCCCGTCGCGGCTCTCGGCCTGGAGGCTCGGGGCATACCAGCCCTCGATCTGCCCGCCCTCGAGACGCCCGGCCCAGTCCGACGCGCCGAACAGCTTGTTGCCGTTGTGGCATTCACCGCAATGACCGAGCCCCTCGACGAGATAGGCGCCGCGGTTGAACGCCTCGCTCTGCTGCGGGTCGGGCTCGAACGTGCCGGACTTGAAGAAGGCCGTGCGCCACGCCAGCAGACCAGCGCGGATGTTGAAGGGGAAGGCCAGCTTCAATGGCTTGCGTGGGGCATCCTGCGGCGGCAGCGAGAACAGGTAGGCCTTGATCGCCAGCACGTCGTCGCGGGTGACCTTGGTGAACCAGGGGAAGGGGAAGACGGGATAGAGATACTCGCCGTCGGCGCCGATCCCCTCGTGCATCGCCTGGTAGAACTGCTCGTCGCTCCAGTTGCCGATGCCGGTCGCCTTGTCGGGCGTGATGTTGGGCGTGGAAATGTCACCGAACGGCGTCGGCATGTAGAGACCACCCGCAAACGGCTGTCCGCCCGGCGCCGTATGGCAGGCCACACAGTCGCCGGCCGTGGCCAGATAGCGGCCGCGCTCCAAGAGCGGTTCCGGGTCGGTGGCGCGTGCCGGGTGGTCCAACAGGAATGGGGCGACGATGGCTGCCACCGTCAGCGCATGGATGCACCATGCCTTGCGTGTACCGATCAAAGCGGTCTCGTTCATGGCTGTGCCCTACGGTTCGCAGCGAGCACAACCCTGCATCGTGAAGCTCGGTTCCCCCCGTGGAGCCGATGTCATGCAAGCGCAACACAGCCGTCGGTGATGCGACGTCCCGCGGGCAGGACCAGTTGTTACAGCTCGAAATACCCGGAAGTGCGAAAAAGCACAGAACCTTTAAGTGTATTGGCGTGGAGATACGACAGCTCCGGCGTCCAAAATGCATCGGAGTTACTGATCAACTTAAAGGAGTAGATCGATATGAGAATACAACCATTGATGTTCGCAGCTCTTCCGTTTCTCATTGGCTCCTTCGGCATGGCACTGGCTCAGGAATCGTCGCCTATCACCGGCACCACCCCACCGGCAGCGCCGCCAGCCATTTCCGTAGCCGCGCACAACGCTCTAACTCAAGGTGGAAAAATAAGCAGTGGTAGTCGACAGGTAAGTGCCGAATCCCTGGATCGTATTTCTGCTGCCACTATTGCTCCGGCATACAGCGTTGGATGGAATGTCGTGCATGCCACACACTGTCTCACGTATTATACAGGCACCTATACGTGGCTCTATATCTATCCAGAAGAGGGTGGAGTGTTCTATACGAACAATCTAAATATTCAGAATGCATTCAGTCCGCAGTGTGCGTTAGGTAACTATGTCGCAATTTATGTAACAAGCAGCAGTGGAACCTGGGATCGGGTATATACTTACAATTTCAAGTAGAGACAAGGAATTTTCTCTTGTCGTTGCGGGGCAGGGGTATCCATTCAGTTCCTTGCCCCGCAAAGAGCCTGGCGGCTTGATCCACGGCAGCGGTCGTGGCGTACCGAGAACGAGCACAACATCTTGTGATGGATCAGTTCCCCGCAAGCTAATCCTGCCAGAGGCGAATGACCGAATCGCGCTCGAACTCGTTCGTGCTCGATCTGCCCATGATGCCGAGATCAAAGATGGTCTCGAGCCCGCTTCCACACTCGGCGACATACTGACGATTGAAAGTGTCGTCCACGTTGTTGTTGAAGGGGTCGACCTTGTTCTTGTACTGGATGCCGGCGAAGTCAGGAAAAGCGGCCCTGCTCAGGCGGTCCCTGTCGGATAGTTCGGCATCGAGCGACGTGACGTAGTGATAGGCACGTCTCTTCCGCTCGGCGAGGTAGCTGTCGATGCCATTGGCGAAGTCGAGATCGCCGTAGCCATCGTTGAACTCATAGTCTTACGTCAACGTGCCGACGGCCGACTTGAAGTAGAAGGTATCCTGGTCGGCGATCTGGTAGCTGACCGGCAGGATTTCCGCATCGAGATCCGGCCCCCAAAGCGCCGACGAGATAGGTACTGGTCGTGGCCTCGGCGCCGCCCTCGTTGCTGCCATCCCAGTTGATCACCGGCCATTCGGGCAGCGAGCTTCGATGGCCGGTGCCTGCCGCGCCGGCAGCGGGCCAGCCGCGTTTGCCGTAGCTACTTTTCAGCGCGCGGATGCCCGAGGCCGTGTCCGGTGTCCGGTAGCCGAGCGGGCCATGGATGGGGGGCTGTCGATGGCGAAACCCACGAGCTTCGAATGATCCACCGCCCCATCGATGACGGGGTCATGGAGCTGCTTGAGATTGACGTCGTTTGCAGGCCGACGATATCGGCTGGAATACGGGAGACGAGCTTGGTTCAGATGTCGGAGTCGCTGATGCCGAAGCACGGATCCTGCCGGCTGCGGTTCACTCACGGATGGGCGATGACATCCTTCCACAAATCGGTGGCCGACAGTTTCGCCAGCTGATCCTGGACGTCGAACGGGCTGTTCAAGGAATGATGGCCGGCGTCGCCCAGCTTACCGGCCGTGACCAGTTCTCATGGATCGAGTGGCCCGTGGCCGGCGCCGCCGAACCTAGCCGGCCACGTCCTCAACCTCACGCTGTGCGATCACCGGTCGCCCATGCCCGGCCTCAGGGCACGAACTGCTCCTTTAGAATCCGCTCCTCGAGATTGTGCTCGGGATCGAACAGCAGCCGCAGCGACAGGGTGCGGTCTTCCCAGATCTCGACCGAGGCCACGTCGCGTACCTCGGTGAAGTCGGCGACGGCGCTGACCGGGCGCTTGGCGGGGTCGAGCACCTTGAGCTGGAAGCGCGACCGGCTGGGCAACAAGGCACCGCGCCAGCGGCGTGGCCGAAACGGGCTGATCGCCGTCAGCGCCAGCAGGTTGGCGCCGAGTGGGATGATCGGGCCATGCGCGGACAGATTGTAGGCGGTGCTGCCGGCCGGCGTCGCCACCAGCACGCCGTCGCAGACCAGCTCCGGCATCCGGCAGACACCGTCGATCTCGATAGCGACCGAGGCCGCCTGCCGGGTCTCGCGGAACAGCGAAACCTCGTTGATGGCCAGCCCCTCGTGGACCGCACCGTTCGGGCGGACGGCGCGCATCCGCAACGGGTAGAGGCCGACGCGGGTGGCGCTGGCCATGCGCTCGAGCAGACCTACCGGGCGGTACGAGTTGAGCAGGAAGCCCACCGTGCCGAGATTCATGCCGTAGATCGGGATCCGCCGGTCGAGGTAGCGGTGCAGCGTCTCCAGCATGAAGCCGTCGCCGCCGAGCGCGACCACCACGTCGGCCTCCTCGGGCGCCACGGTCGCATAGGTGGCCTGCAGCTCGGTGAGCGCGCGCTGCGCCTCGACGGTGGGCGCAGCGCGGAAGGCGATCCGCATCGAGTGTTCTTCCTGGCCTGCCGCCGATGGACATCGTTCACAGACCGCATATATGCGGCTACGATCCAGGGCCATTAGACGGATTTGGAGGCTGCTGTCGATGGTGATCGACCCGTTCGGCCGGGCCATCAGCTACGTGCGGGTGTCGGTCACCGATCGATGCGACTTCCGCTGCGTGTACTGCATGGCCGAGGACATGACGTTCCTGCCCAAGGCCGACCTGCTGACGCTCGAGGAGCTGGATCGCCTGTGCACGGCGTTCGTGGACCTGGGCGTGCGCAAGATCCGGCTCACCGGCGGCGAGCCCCTGGTCCGCCGCAACATGATGTGGCTCGTCGAGCAGCTCGGCCGGCACGTGCGTAACGGCGCCATGGACGAGCTGACGCTGACCACCAACGGCAGCCCGCTCGAGCGGTTCGCG
>JAPJRA010000051.1 GCA_030824835.1 Geminicoccaceae bacterium
GCGCTTCTCGGCAGGCATGCTGCACCATCTGCCGTTCGCGACTGTGGCCCCGCGGCTGCGCGGGCAGGGCCTGGGCGGCGTGGACGAGGGGCTTTGGCAGGCGATCCGGGGCAATCTCGCGAAACTCGAGGATGCGCGCGACTGGTGGGAGGTGTGCCGCCGGCCGCTGCGGCCGGTGCTCGCCGACCCCGAGCTGCTGGCGGCGGCGGCCGAGCTGCTGCCGGCCGATCCCGCAGCCGAGGCCGCGTTCGCCGGCTGGATCGAGGCGCTCAAGGCCGCGACCGGCCGCAAGGGCAAGGCGCTGTTCGGGCCGTTGCGGCTGGCGCTGACCGGCCGCGAGCATGGACCGGAGCTGAAACATCTGCTACCGCTCCTCGGCCGCGAGCGGGCCCTGGCCCGGCTGCGCGGCGAGACGGCGTAAGCCGCGGGCCAGACATCCGGACAAGATCGAGAACCATCGTGCAGCTCCGAGTGCACAATACCCTGACGCGCACGAAGGAGACCTTCGAGCCACAAGATCCGAAGCGGGTGCGGATGTATGTCTGCGGGCCCACGGTCTATCAGCGGATCCATGTCGGCAACGCGCGCGCCTTCGTCGTCTTCGACGTGCTCTACCGGCTGCTGCGCCATCTCTACGGCGACGACCACGTCGTCTATGTCCGCAACATCACCGACATCGACGACAAGATCATCGAGCAGGCGCGGGCCAATGGCGAGAGCATCCGCGCGCTGACCGACCGTACGGCGGCCCAGTTCCAGGAGGACCTGGCGGCCCTGGGCTGCCTGCCGCCGACCCATCAGCCGCGCGCCACCGAGCACGTGGGCGGCATGATCGCGATGATCGGCACGCTGATCGAGCGCGGCCACGCCTACGCCGCCGACGGGCACGTGCTGTTCAGCGTGCCGTCGATGCCGGCCTATGGCCGCCTGTCCGGCCGCAACCGCGACGAGCAGATCGCCGGCGCCAGGGTCGACGTGGCGCCCTACAAGCGCGACCCGGCCGATTTCGTGTTGTGGAAGCCGTCGCTCGGCGACCAGCCCGGCTGGGACAGCCCGTGGGGTTACGGCAGGCCGGGCTGGCACATCGAGTGCTCGGCGATGAGCGAGGAGTTCCTGGGCCCGCTGCCGTTCGACCTGCACGCCGGCGGGCTCGACCTGATCTTCCCACACCACGAGAACGAGATCGCGCAGAGCTGCTGCGCACATGGCACCGACACCATGGCGCGCTACTGGATGCACAACGGCTTCCTCGACATGCGCGGCGAGAAGATGTCGAAGAGTCTGGGGAATGTCGTGCGGGTGCCGGAGGCGCTGGCAAAATATCCTGGGGAAGTGATCCGCCTACAGCTTTTAAGTACGCACTATCGCCAGCCGGCCGATTTTAGCGAAGAGTCACTAAGGGAGGCGAAGAAATCGCTGGACCGCTTCTATGGCGTGTTAAGTAGGCGGAGAGGCGAGCAGATCGTAGTAGAGCCTGATTGGGCCCCTTTGTGGGCGCTTTGCGACGATCTGAATACGCCATCGCTTATTGCAGCGATGCACGAAATTGCTAAGGACGCAAATAAGCTTCAGCCTGGAATGGCTGGGGCGTTGCTGCGATTTGGTGCCATACTTGGTATACTTCAGCAAGATCCTGAGACTTGGTTCAAGGGTGAAGAGACTGCTAGTACGGTGGATCGAATTGAGGCACTTGTGGCTGAGCGACAGTTGGCTCGCAAGGATAAGAATTTCGCTCGAGCTGATGCTATCAGAGCTGTGCTGGCGGAACAGGGAATCATCATTGAGGATTGCCCTGAGGGGCCAACTTGGCGCCGCGCATGACCGGTGAGCGGATCTATCTCTACGACACCACGCTGCGCGACGGGGCGCAGACGCAGGGGGTCGACTTCTCGGTGCAGGACAAGCTGCAGATCGCGCGCGATCTCGATCTGCTGGGCATCGACTATATCGAGGGCGGCTGGCCTGGGGCCAACCCGACCGACGATGCGTTCTTCGCCAGCCCGCCGGCACTGCGGCGGTCGCGCCTGTGCGCGTTCGGGATGACGCGGCGGTCGGGGCGGAGTGCGGCCAACGATCCGGGGCTGGTCGGGCTGTTCCAGGCCGGGACGCCGGTGATCACGCTGGTCGGCAAGAGCTCGGCCCGGCAGGCGGAAGGGGCGCTGGGGGTCAGCCGCGGCGAGAACCTGACCATGATCGCGGATTCGATCCGCGAGGCGTGCCGGCATGCGGACGAGGTGATGTTCGACGCCGAGCATTGCTTCGACGGCTTCAAGGAGGACGGCGAGTACACGCTGGCCTGCCTGGAGGCCGCCTATGCCGCGGGCGCCCGCTGGATCGTGCTTTGCGACACCAATGGCGGGACGCTGCCGCACGAGGTCGAGGCGATCGTCGGCCGGGTGCTGCGCGCGATCCCGGGCGACCATGTGGGCATCCACACCCACAACGACACCGAGAACGCCGTGGCCAATAGCCTGGTCGCGGTCCAGGCCGGGGCGCGGCAGGTGCAGGGGACGCTGAACGGCCTGGGCGAGCGCTGCGGCAACGCCAACCTGGTGAGTTTGATCCCGACCCTGAAATTGAAGCTCGGCTACGAGGTGGGCGTCGGCGAGGACGGGCTGCGCCATCTGACCCAGCTGTCGCGCACCTTCGACGAGCGGCTGAACCGCACGCCCAACCGGCACTCCCCCTATGTCGGCGCCTCGGCCTTCGCCCACAAGGCGGGCCTGCACGCCTCAGCGGTAGCGAAGAGCCCGCAGTACTACGAGCACATCGACCCGGCGCTGGTCGGCAACACTCGCGACGTGCTGGTCTCCGACCAGGCCGGCCGAGCCAACTTGCTGTTCCGCTTTGCGGAGATGGGGCTGGACGTCGATCCCGATCCCGAGCAGACGGCCACACTCCTGAGCGCCATCAAGGCGCGCGAGGCCCGGGGCTGGGTCTATGACGGGGCCACCGCCAGCTTCGAGGTGCTGGTCCGACGCACGCTGGGGCAGGTGCCGGACTATTTCGACCTGGTCAGCTTCCGCGTCATCGACGAGCGCCGCTACAACGCGATGGGCGATCTGGTCACGACCTCGGAGGCCACGATCAAGGTCGCGGTGGGCGGCAAGCACTACTACACGGTGGCCGAGGGCAACGGCCCGGTGAATGCGCTGGACCATGCGCTCCGCCAAGCGCTAGCCGAGATCTACCCGCGACTGCAGCAGATGCAGCTCATCGACTACAAGGTGCGCATCCTGGCGCCGGAGAAGGGCACGGCCGCGGTGACCCGGGTCATCATCGAAAGCGGCGACGGCGAGGGCCGGGTCTGGCAGACGGTGGGCGTCTCGGCCAACATCATCGACGCCTCGTACGAGGCGCTGCACGACGCCATCACCTATCTCCTGTTCATCGACGGGGTGCGGGCTCCCGCCTCATGACCTCGGCGAGCGTTGCCCGGGGCGGTCTCGAGGCGCTGCCGCCGGCACCTGTGGTCGTCCTCTGCCGCACGCAGATGGGCGAGAACATCGGCACCGCGGCCCGGGCGATGCTCAATTTCGGCCTGACCGAGATGCGCCTCGTCGCACCCTCCTGCGGCTGGCCCAACGCCAAGGCGGTGGTGGCGGCCTCGGGTGCCGTCGAGGTGCTGAACCGGCTCGTCGTCTACCGCGACCTCGCCGCTGCCACAGCCGACCTGCATCACACGCTGGCGACCACGGCCAGGCCGCGCGAGATGCATAAGCCGGTCCAGAGCGGCGAGGCGGCGGCAGCCAGCGCGCAGGCGCTGATCGCGCAAGGGCGGCGGGTCGGCATCGTCTTCGGGCCCGAGCGCACCGGCCTCACCAACGACGAGCTGCTGCTGGCCGACACGCTGGTGTCGTTCCCGGTCAACCCAGCCTTCGCGTCGCTCAACCTGGCGCAGGCGGTGCTGCTGTTCGGCTATGGCTGGTACCGGCTGGCGGCGCCGGAGACCGCGGCACCGGCCCCGAGTGCGGAGGCCACGCCGGCCACCAAGGCCGTGATCGGCGGGCTGGTCGACCATCTGGTGCGCGAGCTCGACGCGGTCAGCTACTTCCGCGCCGAGGAGCGGCGGGCGAGCCTGATCCGGACGATCACGGTGATGATCGAGCGCCGCCAGTGGACCGAGTCCGAGGCGCATCTGATGCGCGGCATCATCAAGGATCTGGTGGGCGGCCGGCGGGCGCGGCAGAAATCTCCCGACGGCGGCTGAGCCGGGACAAGGAAAGAGGCATCCATGCGAGCGGTGGCGGTGGTCGTCGGCATCGGGCTGCTGGGAATCTCAACCACAGGCTGTATACCGCAGCCGGATATGACCCTCACGCCTGAAACGGCGGTCGCCGCCTGCGAGGCGCCGACGGTGCTGGCGCTGCGTGCCAAGGACGACCGGTTCCAGTCGCTGACGCTGGACCCGGCGGCCACGACCCGGATCGAGCCGCGGCAGACCTATGTCGGCAGCCAGAGGCTGGGGATGGTGGTGGCGGGGCACGGGACGGCCATGCTCGGCACCGGCAAGAGCGAGCTCGACTATCTGTGCCTGATCGCCCCCAGCGGCGAGGCCGTGTTCGTCGACGTGGCGACGCTGAGCGGGACCACGATCCTGGCCGAGTGCGCCGACAGCAAGGCGGGCGGCTCGCCGCGCCGGGCCTGCCTCGAGGAGCTGCTCCAGCAGGCCGAGAGCGGGCTCGCCACCGCCGAGGCCGGCGCCATCCGGCGCGCGCGGCAGGGTCGCTCGCGCGTGGCGCGGGCCGAGGTCGAGCAGCCGGTGGTGACCAGCATCGGCGCCTGGCGGGTCTATCGCGACGCCGAGTGCGCCCGCCAGCGCGACGCCGACCCGCAGCTCTCGATCGAGCTCTACGAGGCCTGCCGCGTCGGCATGACCCGGCAGCGGGTGCGCGAGCTGGGGGGCTGACAACTCGTTTTGGTGCCTTGCGTATCAACCGCGAAGCGGCAAGATGGCCCGGCACGAACAAGAAGCGGGGAAAGCACCATGCGCGAGGTGGATCACGATCGGCGGTCCTTCATCAGCGGCGGCGGGGCCGGCCTGGCCGGTGGGCTGGCGGTGGCGGCCGCGGCTGCGACGCTGGCCGATCCGCGGCAGGCCTATGCGCAGGCCGCCGGCGACAGCCAGCTGCGCACGGTGCTGGATCGCGGCCATCTGATCGTCGGCACCGGCTCGACCAACGCGCCGTGGCACTTCGAGGACGATCAGGGCAAGCTCACCGGCATGGACATCGCCATGGCCCGGATCCTGGCCAAGGGCCTGTTCGACGACGAGACCAAGGTCGAGTTCGTGCTGCAGGACCCGGCGGCCCGGATCCCCAACGTGATCTCCGGCAAGGTCGATATCACCATCCAGTTCATGACCGTGTCACCGAACCGGGCGCAGCTCGTGAACTTCAGCCGGCCCTACTACATCGAGGGCGTGGCGCTGCTGAGCAAGCCCGGCAGCCCGCGCGAGAAGTGGGAGGCGCTGCAGGCCGGCGGAGCCGAGACCAAGATCTCGATCCTGCAGAACGTCGATGCCGAGGTCAGCGTGCACAAGGTGCTGCCCGAAGCGCAGGTGCTGCAGCTCGACACCCAGGCCAACGTGATCCAGGCGCTGGAGGCCGGCCGCGCCGACGCGGCGGCGGTCGACCTGTCGACCGTATGGTGGCTCGCCAAGCGCCAGCCCGACAAGTACGCCGACGCCGGCTTCAGCTGGAACTCGATGCTCTACTCGGCGGCGCTCCGGCAGAGCGACCTCGATTGGCTGCGCTTCGTCAACACCACCTTCGACGTCGCGATGTTCGGCCACCAGAACGAGATCTTCGACCCCGCCGTCGACGAGTTCTTCGGCCTCAAGCCGCCCGTGCGCCCCCTACGGCCTGCCGAAGTCGTAGGCGCCACCGTTGCGGTGTGGTGAGGATCGGGGAGGTTGAACTACCACTTCAACTTCACCCTGATCTGGCGCAACTTCGACAAGATCGGCTGGGGGCTCGTGCTGTCGCTTGAGCTGGCGGTGGTCTGCGTCGCCATCGGCATGGTGATCGGCCTCCTGGGTGCGATCGCCTACAGCGACGGGCCGCGCTGGCTCGGGCGCGTGGTCACGGCCTATGTCGAGGTGATCCGCAACGTCCCGCTGATCCTGCTCGTCTATCTGATGTTCTACGGCATCCCGAGCGCCGGCGGGTTCAGCTACGGGCCGGTGGAATCGTTCATCATCACCCTTTCGGTCTATGCCGGCGCCTATCTGGTCGAGGTCTTCCGCGCCGGGCTGGATGCCGTGCCCAAGGGCCTGCTCGACGCCGGCAAGGCCATCGGCCTGACGCCGGTGCAGCGGTTTCTCTACGTCCGGCTGCCGACCATGTTCCGCATCGCGCTGCCGTCCTTGAGCAACACGTTCGTCTCGCTGTTCAAGGACACCTCCGTCGCCAGCGTCATCGCCGTGCCGGAGCTCGCCTATGCCGCCAACTGGATCAATTTCAGCACGTTCCGGATCGTCGAGGTTTATGCCGTGGTGACGCCGATCTATCTCGTCACCGGCTACACCATCCTGTTCCTCCTGCGCCTGCTCGAGCGGCGCTACGCGATCCGGCGCTGATCCCATGGACGTAGCTCTGCAGGCGCTGCCGTTCCTGATGAAGGGCCTCGCCGTCACCTTGCAGGTCTCGGCGCTGGTCGTCCTGCTCTCGCTGGTGCTGGGCGTGGCCCTGGGGGTGATCCTCGTCTACGGGCCGGCGCCGCTGCGCTGGATCGTGCGCGGCTACAGCGACATCATCCGTGGCATCCCGATCCTGGTGCTGATCTTCGCGATCTATTACGGGCTGCCGGCGCTCAAGATCAACCTGTCCAGCATCGTGGCCGCGGTCGTGGCGCTGTCCATGTTCACCACCGCCCAGGTGGTGGAGACGACACGCGGGGCGATCGAATCGATCCATCACGGGCAGATGGAGGCGGCCAAGGCGATCGGGCTGCGCTTCGGGCAGCGGCTGCTCTACGTTGTCTTCCCGCAGGCGGTGCGCCGCTTCCTGCCGCCATGGATCAACAGCGTCACCGACGCCGTGAAGGGGAGCGCCTTGGTCTCACTGGTGGGGGTGGTCGACCTGATGCTGGCGATCCAGCAGGTGGTCGGCCGGATGTACGAGCCGCTGCCGCTCTATCTCTTGGGGGCCGCGATCTACTTCGTGATCAATTACAGCCTCTCGAGCCTGTCGCGCCGGCTTGAGCGGCGCTTCGCCTATCTCGCCACATGAGCGCCGAGCCCATGCCGGTCGTGCGCATCCGGGGCGTCGGCAAGTCGTTCGGCGATCACCGCGTGCTGCAGGCGGTCGACCTCGACGTGCAGCGCGGGGAGGTGGTGACCATCATCGGCCCGTCCGGCAGCGGCAAGACCACGCTGCTGCGCTGCATCAATCTGCTCGAGCTCTACGACGAGGGCAGCATCCAAGTCGACGGGGTCGAGGTCGGCTACCGCGACGGTGCTGCTGCCGGGCGGGCCCAGACCGGGATGGTCTTCCAGCTGTTCTACCTGTTCCCGCATCTGACCGCGGTCGAGAACGTGATGCTCGGGCTGACCAAGGTGCGCCGGCTGCCGAAGGCGCAGGCGCGCGGCCTGGCCGAGCGCTGGCTCGACCGGGTGGGGCTCGGGCACAAGCTGGACAGCCTGCCGGCGCAGCTGTCGGGTGGGCAGCAGCAGCGGGTCGGCATCGCCCGGGCGGTCGCCATGGAGCCCAAGGTGCTGCTGCTCGACGAGATCACTTCGGCGCTGGACCCGGAGCTGGTGGGCGAGGTGCTGACGGTGGTGCAGCAGCTGGCGGACGAGGGCATGACCATGGTGGTGGTCACCCACGAGATGAGTCTCGCCCACGAGATCAGCCACCGGGTCGTGTTCATGGACGGCGGCCGGATCACCGCACGCGGCACGCCGGCCGAGATTTTCGACGCGCCGCAGAACGAGCGCCTGACCGCCTTTCTCGCCCGTTTTGGGCAGGCCCGCCTCGGCCGCGCCCCGCTCCCCAAGGATTGACCGCGACCATGCTCTCCAACCGCCCCGACATCCGCACCGAGCTCGGCCTGCGCCGGGTGATCAACGCCTCCGGCACCATGACCTCGCTGGGGGCGTCGATCGTGGTGCCGGAGGCGATCGAGCTGATGAGCCGGGTGCTGCCCGAGTTCGTCGAGATCACCGACCTGCATCGCAAGGCCTCGGCCGTGATCGCCACCGCGTGCGGCGCCGAGGCGGGGACAATCACGGCCTCGGCCTCGGCCGGCATCACGGTGGCGGTGGCGGGCTGCATGACCGGCGCGGACCTCGCCCGCATCGAGCGCCTGCCCGACACGGCAAGTTTCGAGCGCAACGAGGTGCTGATCCAGACCGGCCACATGGTCTATTACGGCGCTCCGGTCGAGCAGGCGATCCGGCTGGCCGGGGCCAAGGTGGTGCCGGTCGGCACGGCCACCTACGCCAGGCCCTACCATCTCGAAGGCCTGATCGGCCCGCGCACGGCGGCGGCCGTCTACGTGGTCTCGCACCATGCCGTGGGCTTCGGCCAGATCCCGCTGCCCGAGTTCTGCCAGGTCTGCAACGCGCATGGGGTGCCGGTCATCGTCGACGCGGCGTCCGAATACGATCTGGAGGGCTTCCTCGCCGCCGGCGCCGCGATCGCGGTCTACAGCTCGCACAAGTTCCTGGGCGGCCCGACGGCCGGCATCGTGGCCGGGCGCAAGGATCTGGTCCGTGCCGCGTTCCTGCAGAACTGGGGCATCGGCCGCGGGATGAAGGTCGGCAAGGAGAGCATCGCCGGGGCGATGGCGGCCCTGGAGGCCTGGGCGCAGCGCGACCACGCGGCGGTGCGCGGCTTCGAGCGCGACCATCTCGAGCTCTGGCTCGACTGCCTCGGGCGGCTGCCGGGCCTGACGGCATCGATCGTGCCCGATCCCACCGGCAACCCGCTGGACCGGCTCGAGGTCCGGGTCGACGCCGAGGCGGCCGGCACCACGGCCTGGGCGCTGGCGGCGGCGCTGGCCGCAGGCGACCCGCCGGTCATCGTCCGCGACCACGAGGCTGAGCACGGCCTATTCTATCTCGACCCCTGCAACCTGCACCCCGGCGAGGCCGAGCAGGTGGCCGAGGCCGTGGCCCAGACGCTGGAGGCGATCCGCGGCCAGCCTTCCCCGGCGCTCGAGGAGCTGAAGGCCAAGGGCTACGAGCGGCTGCTGGCCTGGCCGGACTAGCGGGTCCGTCGTGCGGGCTGGCTCGCTTGACAGGGTAATACGGATGAACATATTGCCGCCATGGCGAGACCGTCCAACCGCGACAGGATCCTGACCGAAGGCATGCGGGTCGTGCACCGGCACGGCTTCGGCGGTGCCAGCGTGCGCGACATCGTGCAGGCGGCGGGCGTGCCGCAAGGGTCGTTCACCAACCACTTCCCGTCGAAGGAAGCCTTCGGCCTGGAAGTGATCGATCTCTATTTCTCCAACAGTTGCCGAGTAATCGACGAGACGCTCCGCAATGATACACTACCGCCGCTGCAGCGGCTGGGCGCCTATATCGATACCGTGAAGAGTCGCATGCAGCGTGACGACATGCGCAACGGCTGCCTCTTGGGGAACTTCACCGCCGAAGCCACCGATCACAGCGAGAGCATCCGCCTGCGGCTGGTGGAGGTGTTCGGCAAGGTGCAGGAGGCGGTCGCCTACTGCCTGCGGGCGGCGGTGACCGCGGGCGAATTGCCGGCCGACTTCGGCTGCGAGGACGTCGCGGGCTTCGTGGTCTCGTCGGTGCAGGGTGCCCACCTGCTGGCCAAGGCACAGCGCAGCCCGCTGCCGATCGATCGCTTCAAGCGTGTCCTGTTCACGATGGTCCTGCGCCGACCGGATCTCCTGAGCGCAGGCTAGCGGCCCTGCACGTGCCGCTCCGAAGCCGGCGATGCAGCTTGACGTCGATAATACGGACGTACATATTTTATGCGTCGGTTCCAGCCGGTCCGAGTTCGCGGCCAAGCTCACCCCCGTTAGGAAGACACGATGAGCGCGCTGTTCAGCCCCTACTCGCTGCGTGATCTGAATCTCGCCAATCGCATCGTCGTGTCGCCGATGTGTCAGTATTCGGCCAGGGACGGTGCCGCCACCGCGTGGCACATGATGCACCTGGGCAATCTCGCGCTGTCGGGCGCCGGGATGCTGTGCATCGAGGCCACGGCGGTCGAGCCGGAAGGGCGCATCACGCCTAGTGATCTCGGGCTCTGGAACGATGCCACCGAGGCGGCGCTGGTGCCTGTGCTGGCGGCGATCCGCGAGCATTCCAAGATCGCGGTCGTGATGCAGATCGCCCATGCCGGGCGCAAGGCGTCGAGCGCGCTGCCCTGGCAAGGGGGGCAGCTCCTGTCGGAGGAGCAGGGTGGCTGGCGGCCCTTCGCGCCCTCCGCGGTGCCGCAGAAGGAGGGCGAGGCGGCGCCGCAGGCGCTGGACGCGACTGGCATGGACCGGATCCGCGATGCGTTCGCGGCGACGGCGGCGCGGGCGGCCCGACTGGGACTGGACGGGATCGAGGTCCATGCCGCCCACGGCTATCTCCTGCACGAGTTCCTCTCGCCCATCGCCAACCGGCGGACCGACGCCTATGGCGGATCGCTGGAGAAGCGCCTGCGCTTTCCGCTGGAGATCTTCGACGCCGTGCGGGCGGCGTTCCCGGCCGGGAAGCCGGTCGGCATCAGGGTCTCGGCGACCGACTGGCTGGACGGCGGCTGGGATCTCGAGCAAACCATCGCCTTCGCGCGCCAGCTCCAGCGGCGCGGCGTCGACTGGATCGACGTTTCATCTGGCGGCATCTCGCCCCTGCAGCGGATCGCACTCGGCCCCGGCTACCAGGTGCCGTTCGCCCAGGCGGTGAAGGAGGCGACGGGCGTCAGCACCATCGCCGTCGGGCTCGTGACCGAGGCGCGGGAGGCGGAAGACATCGTCGCCAGCGGCAAGGCCGATCTTGTCGCCCTGGCCCGGGGGATGCTCTACGACCCGAGATGGGCCTGGCACGCTGCGGCCGAGCTCGGCGCCACCGTCGATGCGCCACCGCAGTACTGGCGGGCCCTGCCGCATAGGCAGTCCGGCCTGTTCGGTGAGATCGTGCAGGGCTCACGCTGAGGCTCGCGCCACCGGCGCCGACCGACATTCCTGCAGCGACACGAGGAGCGGCGATGACCATCGCTTCGCAACCTGATCCGCCCTTTCCCTATGCGCCGATCCTGCTGCTGGCGCTCGGCACATTCGCCGTCGGGACGGAGGGCTTCATGATCGCGGCCATCCTGCCGGGGATCGCCGCCGATGTCGGGGTGAGCGTGCCCGCGGCGGGGCAGCTCGTAACGGTGTTCGCCCTGACCTACGGGCTCAGCTCCCCGATGTTGACCGCACTCACCGGCGGGCTCGACCGGCGCCGGCTGCTCATCCTGTCGATGGCCGCGTTCACGGCCGCGAACATCGTCGCGGCCTCGGCCCCGGGCTACTGGTCGCTGGTCGCGGCCCGCGTTCTCCTGGCGGTGGCGGCGGGGCTCTACGTGCCGAGCGCGAATGCGCTGGCGGCGGTGATCGCACCCAGCGCCCAGCGTGGGCGGGCGCTGGCCATCGTCACCGGGGGGATCAGCCTCGCCGTGGCGTTGGGCGTGCCGCTGGGGGCATTCGTCGGCAACCATTTCGGCTGGCGGACGACGTTCCTCGGCGTCGCCGCCCTCGCGGCG
>JAPJRA010000052.1:0-10236 GCA_030824835.1 Geminicoccaceae bacterium
GATCAACGTGCGGCTCGTGCTCCCAGGTGACGAACAACGCCCGGGCGTCGATCGTGCGCGCGATTTCCACAATGCGCGCCGCTGCAGCGTCGGCAACTGGCCCCGTGCTCGGGACGTACCGGTCCGGCAGGTCGAGGAAAATGATCTCGTCAGCAGCGACACCAAGCGCAGCCGCGGCTGCCCGTGCCTCCTCGCGCCTCAAGCAGCGCAGGCGCGCCGGCGGATGGGTCAACGAGTTGGGGTGAGAGCCGACCCCATCGCTGACGACGACGATCCGGACCTCGTGGCCGGCGGCACGGGCTGCGGCGATCAGGCCCCCGCAGCCGAGGCTCTCATCGTCGGGATGGGGTGCCACAACCACGAGCCCGCCTGGACCAACGATCTGCTCGAGGCCCACCAGCGGCAACTGCTCGGCGGCTCGCAGGAACTCGTGGGCGTGCACGCTTCAGAGCCCCGGGCCATGCGAGGTCGTCACATGCCTGTCCGAGGCCGTCTCCACGCTTGGCCTGCGATCAGCATCCAAATCACTGCTCAACAGCCGCCTTGCCCGCTCGACTTCAACCGAGTCGAGTAGATGATCGCCCGTTTCTTGCACGATGTACCCGTAAACTTGCCTGTTATCCAGATATTGCGGGACGCCTCGCTCGCGGGCCCGTTCTGACATGATCACATATTCGTGGCGAGCGGTCGAATCTTCATAGGTCAGTTCGCCCAGCACGTCGGATCGGACCAGGTAGGTGCATTTCACGACAGGTACACTCAGGACGCCTCGGATGCGGCGATTGAGGATCCAGGCATACTGATCGCACTCCTTGAAATACCCGTTCTCCTCAACATCGGCGTGATAGTTGGAATAACCATCATCGAGCTGAATCGAGCGCAGAAACGGCCCGGCGATCGGCAGGTCCAGCGCCACCAGCTCGCGCAGGGTGCTGGGTCGAACAAAATTGTCCACATCGACCACGAACAGATAATCACACTTATGTTCTGCTGGTCGGCGTAGAGTGATGTCGCGCATGTGGCCGAACATACGAGAACGTGACGGGTGCCAGTCATTATCGTAGATATTCTCTCCGTCGCTCTCGATCTCAACGGCGGCGTAAAGATCGCCGATCCGGGCGAGCCAGTCCCGCAGGAGGGGTTCCGTCTCGTCGGTACTGTTGTAGACCCGAACGGATAGGGCCATCGCCGATTTCGGATAGTCCAGCGCCTCGATGCATTCCAGGAAAAGCGGCAGGAACGCCTCTCTCTGACTGGCAACGATTCTGACCAGAACACGCGGTGATCCTTCTACGCGTGATCGAAGCTGTAGCGGCGGCGCAAGGCTATGCTGCTCGGCAAAGCTCTCGGCACCGGTTGGACCCAGCCTCGGCTCCCGTGCCAGCCTGTCGCTCGCGAACCGTGCATTTGCCAGGATTCGCTCGGTGTCCGCCGGCCCGAGCTTCGTTGTCGCAAGCATCTTCAGGCTTGCATCAAGACAGTCCCAGTTGTGCCCCGACCAGTACGCATTTAGGGAAAACTCCTCCAGCAGGCCTATCTCGTAGATCCAAGGCTCGACGAACAGCGCGTCGGATGGCACGGGAGCCGACAGCCCACGCTTCGCGAGGTGGTAGCCCTCCTCGTAACGCTTCTTCTGACGGCAGAACCGGCTTGCCTTGTAAAGAGCCTCGATGCGCGCAGGCTGGGCATCAGTCGCACGAATATAGGCGTCGATGACCTCATGCTCAGGATAGCCGAGCTGTTCCTTGAGTTGGGCCGCGCAATAGAGGCTTACGAAGACCTCTTCCTGCCAATAGCCGAGTTCCGCACGAGCGAGATAGCTAGCCAGGGCCTTTTGCGGCTCGTGGCAGTCCCGGTAGCTCTGTGCGAGATAGAAGCGGTATCGCGCAAGAAGAAAGGGATTGGTTTCGGTGCAAAGCGCCGCCTCTAATACTGCTGCGTCGCGCTTATAGGTGTTCGGGTCGTTGCGGCGCGCGCCATCCTGGTTCAGTCGAATCTCGATCCCAGGAAGTTCTTCGATCGGACCCGCCTCTTCGCACGTCAGGTACTCGTGCAGCACCCCTTCATAGCGCCAGGGCAGCGCGCTTCGCATCAATTGCGGACGCTGATACACAAAGCCAGTGTCGTTGATCTTTACCATGTATGAGTCGGCCGTGAGCGACAGAAGGCCGGTGTCGCGAGAGATCTCGAGAGTGTCGTCTGCATCGATGATCAGCGTATAGTCACATTGCCCGCGGGCCAGATCCAGTGCTTCGGAGCGGTTGTATGCAAAGTCGCGCCACGTTCGCTCGTGCAATTCTCCCGGCAGACCGCGCAGATGGTCGCGGATGATGTCTTGCGTGCCGTCCGTCGATCCGGTGTCGACAATGACCCAGCGATCGATGATCGGCCGCACGCTGTCGAGACACCGGCGAATGACCCTCGCCTCGTTCTTGACGATCATGTTAAGACAAACGAGCTGGCCTGAATTATTCATGTCACTGTCCGTATGACTGGAGAATTTGCAATGAGCAGACTTGAAAAGCATTCGATTTTATCATCGTGAGCGGACCACGATGAGACGGCGGTTCGTCGTGTCACTGCTTGGCACCTGCGTGCTGCTGCCGAAAGTGTCTGCGGCACGTCCCGGTGCGGCTGATGCCTCACTGCTCACCTCGGACATTGAAATACGCGGTGACTGGAATGGATCAGCAACGGCCGATGTGGCTGTCGTCGTCAACGCCATGCGCAATGCTTGCCTGACGGGCGTCGCCCTACTCTCCGAGCGCCAGCCCGAAACGCTGCGTGTGGAGGACCGATCGGGGAGCAATCCGTCCGTATGGCTACACATGGAACTGCCCACGACGGCATGGGTCACCGTTGTCGTCGGCGAACGGGACTGGTGCAATCTCGCCTATCAGTTCGGGCATGAGCTGGGCCACGTGCTCTGCAACAGCTGGGAGCTGGAGGCGCGGCCACGCAATCCCTGCCAATGGGTGGAGGAGGCCATGGTCGAAGCCTTCTCCTTGTGGGGTCTCGGCCGCATGGCCGACGAATGGGAGCGGGTACCGCCCTTTCCGGGCGACAGTGGCTATGCGGTCTCGATCCGGGCCTACCGGGAGAGCATCGTTGCCGGCTACCAAATGGCCGCGCAGGACCAAGGGATCGCCGCAGGATTTGCTGCCTGGTTCAAGGCGCACGAGGCGTTCCTTACTCAGGACGGTGGAATTGACGCCGCGAAAGGCGCCGTCTTGACAATGCTCGGTCTCCTGGAAAGCGATTCGGCTGCGATCGCGGACTTGGGGGCCTTGAATCGCTGGCCGGAGCGGAGTGGCGTGCCGTTGCCGCACTACCTTAACCTTTGGCAAAGAAGTTGTACGGAACTGGGCGCGCCGGGTCGATTGCCCATGCGCGTGCGAAACCTTCTTGCGGGCCCGTAAAGATCTTTGCCTGATTGAAAGAGCTAGATCTAAATCGTCTAGGCTTCGGCAGGCGTTTCCAAAACATAAGATCAGAGATCTCCGACCAAGCGCGATGCTGCATAAATTTGCTCCGGTCGAACATCCCTTGCCGTCACGATGCTTGCCTCTTCCAGCAGGAGCTGTTCAAAGGTGGCAAGTTCGTCCGCTGCCTCGGACATTCCGAGCGATATCGCGTGCGCGTAATAGCGGCGCCCGGCTTCGACATCTTGCGGCCCTCCCAGACCACGCATTGCATACCGGGCGAGCATCAGGGCAGCGGTCGGGTGGTCATGCTCGACGGCCCGGGCAAACCAAATCCGGGCCTCGTCGAGACCCGTTTCGTCGTCGTGCCCGCCTGCATGGAGCTCCCCGAGCGCGAACATCGCTCCCGCGTGCGCCGCAGACGCCGCGCGGAGGAACCAGGTCTTCGCCAGTTGGTGATCGAGCGACACGCCGCAGCCGGTCATATAGAGGTCGGCGAGCGCCACTTGGGCTTCGACCATGCCGGCATCTGCGGCACGGGCAAACCACAACGCCGCAGCGGCGTCATCCTGCGCCACGCCACGACCCTCTGCGAGCATCCGGCCGTACCAGTACTGGGCCTCCACCAAGCCTTCGGCTGCACGCTTCAACCAGAACGCCGCGCGCTCGTCGTCACGCGGAACGCCGACGCCCTCGGCCAGGCAGACGGCGAAGTTGAAGGCACCGATCAGATCGTCCTGCTGGGCGGCATGCTGGAACCACTCGTGCACGGGCGGCGGGTCATGTGAAAGGCTGGCTGCGGTACCAGTCTGGAGCAGCGTTGCGAGATCGGCCTGGGCGCCGGCATCGCCCGCCTCGGCCGCTCGCTTGAACCAGGTTGCCGCCTCGTCCGGATCTCGGGCAACACCGGCGCCCGTGAGGTGCAGCATGCCGAGTGCACGCGCCGCAGCATTGTGCCCGCGTTCGGCTGCGGTGCGGAACCAGTGCGCCGCCTCCGCATAGTTCGGTGGAAGACTCCCCCCACGCGCATAGACCTCGCCGAGCAGCGAGGCCGCTTCGGCACTGCCTCCGAGAGCGGCTCGCCGCAGCCAGCTTTCACCGCCCAGCTGGTCCACGGGGCCGCCGCGTCCCTCAAGCAGCAGAACGCCCAGCCTCGCCTGCGCGCTAGCGAGCCCGGCCGACGCGGCGATCGCGTAGTGCTGCCGTGCCCCGGCCTCGTCCTGCGCCGTGCCGACCGCGCGCTCGGCATTGATTCCGAGCAGATAGTGCGCCGTGGGCAGCCCGGCTTCCGCGGCATGGAGCAACTGGTCGCGAATGGTGAACAACCGCTCTGCGCTATCGGCACCGAGCATCAGCGCAATGGCGTAGCCTAGATGACCTTGCGGGCAACGCTGCTTGGCGGATTTACGGTACCAGACGATCGCGGCATCCGGGTCGAGCAGGTCATCCGGTCCGTAGGACAGAATATAGCCGAGCATCGCCTGGGCATCGGGCGCATCAGCATCGGCAGCACGTCGTGCCCAGTGCAAGGCTGCTTGGAAGTCCGCGCTCTCCATGGCGACGGGATCGAACAGCCCCGCGTTCGGATCGACGGCGGCCCGCGGCAGGCCAAAGAGGTAGAGCTGGGCCAAGCGGCATTGCGAACGCACGTGCCCGGCTAAGGCCGCACAATGATACCAGCGGGCAGCCTCGAACGGGTGGCGCAGCGTCCCCTTGCCTTCGAGAAAGCGCTCGCCGACCGCGAAGGCCGCCTCCGGGTCACCCGCTTTGGCCGCAGCCACGAACAGCATGAGCGCGCGTTCCGGTGCCGACTCCGATAGACGCTCGGCCCGCGCCCGCGCGCGCTTGGGCGAAGTCGACGCGAAACGGTCGAGAGGCGTCGTGAGTAAGTTGAATCTGCTCATGCTACTCACGGTTCGTGCATGCTGTCGTAGGCGACAGGAAGGATCTTGGAGATGAAGTAGCTGAGTACCGAGCGCGTCCCGACCTTCACGTCCGCAGTCACCGGCATCCCGGGCATCAGTCGGAAACCCGGCGGCGTGTCGTGTAGCATTAGCTCGTCAAGCGCAATGTCGCCCTTGTAATAGAGCGTTCTTGGCCGGTTCGGCAGTGTGGTGTCGGCGTCCTCGGCCGCGGCAACGGGGTTGAAGCTGTCGGCGCTGATGGAGCGTACGACACCGCTGCCGCTGCCGTATTGCATGTAGGGAAGCGTGTCGAACTTGATCGTGACCTTGTCGCCCGTCCGGACGTAGCCGCTGTCGATGCCCGAAATGTCCGCCTCGACGGACAGTGGCACGTCGATCGGCACGAGATGGATGAGCGGCTCGGCACTCATCACGACCGAGCCCGCGGAGACCTTGGCGACCGACAGCACGATGGCGTCGCGCGGAGCCGTGAGCACGACCAGTTCGTTGTGCAGGCTCGCCTTGGCATAGTCCTGCTGCGCCTGCACCAGTCTGCCACGCGCCTCCGCGAGCTCCTGCGAGGTCTGGCCGTTCCAATGTTGCACGAAGCTCTCGCGCTCCGCCTGCTGGGCGGCGAGCTGCCGGGTCACCTGAGCGCTACCCGACTCCGCCTGGGCAAGCGCGCCGGCAACGCCCAGCCGAATGTCCTTGGCGAGCATGGTATTGAGCACGCTGCCGACCTGGAGCTCCTGAAGCTTCTGTCGTAGCTCCTCGATCTTGGTGGCGAGCCCTAGCCGCTCACGATAATTTGCGCCCTGCGCGGCTTCCCCAGCTATCTGGGCCATCAGCTGACTGATTTTCTGGTCATAATTCTGAAGCGTGGAGCGATTCTCACGAGAGCGCTGATCGAAGATCGATAACTGCAAGCTCGCGTGCGGATTGGCCGGGTCCGGCACGTAGCCGATGCCGTCGGCCTCTGCCCGCAACCGTGCCACCATGGCGCCGAGCAGATCGACCTGATCCTTCATCGTGGTAAGGTCGGCCGAGCTGAAGGTCGGGTTCAGACGCGCGAGTACCTGGCCCTTGCGGACGATGTCGCCCTTTCGCGTATTGATGCTCTCGACGATGGTCTGATCGAACGCCTGCAGCAGGATGTTCGGTGCTTCGGAGACCAGCTTGCCATTGGCCGAAACAATCTTGTCGATCCTTATCAGCCCGCTGGCGGCGATTAGCGAGATGACCAGCAGGAAGACGAGGAGATTGATCACGCGCGACATCGCCGGTACCTGCATGGCGATGATTGCCGCCGAGGGGCTCTGGAACTCGAGCGCCGCGTGCGGCAGCAGGTTTCTGCGCAGGTTGAGGTCAGCCATTGTGGGCGAGCCTCGGCGCAGGGGCGACATGCGCTTTTTCTTGCGGCTCGATGTGGCGGGTCTGCTGCAGCCAGAGATGACGGTAGACAGCGCAGCGCTCGAGCAGCTGCTGGTGTGGGCCGAGATCCAGTACTTTGCCGCGGTCGAGCACGAGGATCTGGTCGCAATTGACCAGCGAGGAAAGACGATGCGAGACGATCACCATCGTGCGTCCGCGGGCCATGCGCTGCAGATTGGCATTGATCAGCGCCTCGCTCTCCGGATCGAGCGAGGAGGTCGCCTCGTCGAGGATCATCAGCTTGGGATCCACGATCAGAGCGCGGGCGATGGCCAGCCTCTGCCGCTGGCCACCGGAAAGGTTGGGCGAGCCCTCCTGAATCCAGGTTTCGTAACCCTGAGGCAGACGCTCGATGAACTCTTCGGCTCCCGCGAGCCTGGCCGCACGTACGGCGTCCTCGAAGCTGAGGTTGGGTCGACCGGCCAGGATATTGTCTTTCACGGTGCCGCGGAACAGAAAATTGTCCTGCAGCACCACGCCGAAGCTTTGGCGCAGGTAGCCCAGATTGATCTCGCGCAGGTCAGTCCCGTCGATCTTCACCGCACCGGAATAGTCACGGTTGATGCCCATCAGCAGTCGGGTGATGGTTGATTTGCCGGAGCCGGAGCGACCGACCAGGCCGAGCATCGTACCTGGCTCGATCGCGAAGCTCACCTTGTCGAGTGCGGGGGTTTTGGTGCCCTCGTAGGTGAACACCACGTCCTCGAAGCTAATGGCACCCTCGAGCTTTGGCCGCAGCCCGTGGGTCAGTGCACGCCGCTCGGTCGGCCGGTTGAGTACCCAGCCCACCTGCGAGAGCGCCTCACGCGCTTCTTGGACGTCTTGCAGCAGGCGCGCCAAGCCCACCAACGGTCCGGCGACACGACCACCCAACATCATAAAGCCGATTAGGCCGCCGATAGATATTGGGTTGTCGGAGGTGAGCGCGATATAGGCGCCGACCGCCAGCACGCCTGCCTGGGTGTACTTCTCGAACGGCATCACGAGGACCATGGGCCAGTTGCTGAGCTTGCCCATTTGCAGGTTGAGTTCGCCGAGCTTGGCGATCCGCTGGTCCCATTCGGCTGCCCTGGCGGATTCGAGGCAGAGCGATTTGATCGTGCGGATGCCGTAGATGCTCTCGACCAAGGTCGAGCCCTTGTCGGATTCTGCCTGGATCAGCTTGGCCGTCATGCGCGCTAGCGGCCTGAGGAATGCCGCGATGACGAGCGCGATGCAGCCGGCGGCGATCAGCACGCTCCAGGCCAGTGTCGCCTCCATATAGAACAGGACCGGCAGCAGTAGCAGGACCATGGAGGCGTCGATGAACGTCGTCATCAACCGGCCGGTGAGGAAATCGCGGACCCGATAGAGCTGGGCAACCTTGTAGGAGATCTCACCGGCCTGATTGCGCTCGAAGAAATCGATCGGCAGCGTCATCAGCCGGTCGAATATCGCAAGATTCAGCCTCGTATCGAGACGGCAGGCGAGGACGACCAGCAGCATTCGCCTCGACCAGGTGATCAGCATCTCGAACACAAGGGCGATCAGCAGGATGACGACGATCAGCGTAAGAGTGTTGATGCTGCGGTAGGTGACGACAGTATTCAGCGTCGTCATGATCATCAGCACGGGTAGAACGCTTAGAGCGGTGATGGTGATCGAACCGATCGCGACGTCGCGCAGGATCGACTTCTCGCCCCACACCAGCCGCGTGAGCAGGCCGAGGTCGAACGGTTGCTCCTCCACACTGCTGGCACGCGAGGCACGTACCAGCAGTGTGGCACCGTCCCACACCTGCTTGAGGCGAAGCTCCGACACCGGCACGGGCCCGCCACCCGGCTTACGGGGATCGCTGACCAGCAGGACGCCGCTGTCGCGATCGCGACCGACCACCAGGGCGGCGCTGCCATTGGCGAGCAGCAGCAGGATCGGGGCTGGGCTGTCGATCTTCATGAGTTGGCGGAAGGTGAGATGGACGCTACGAGCCCAGAGCCCGGACGCCCGGAACCATTCCACCAGCACTGGGGAGGAAGGCGCGGTCCCCAAGGCATCCAACCTGCTCTCGCGAGGGTCCGGGTCGATGCCGTGATAGCGCGCGATGCAAATTGCCGCTGCCAGACGCACATTGGGCGCGACGTTGTCCTGTCCGTCCGTCACAGCGTTCAGGGCACCTGCCGCGAGCGACGCCGAGGACGGAACCGAGTCCGAACCAATGTGCGCCACGGGAAGGCCATGCATGCGTGATGTAGATGCGAGCACTGGAGGCTTGGACTTAGGTGCGAGAACGCTGCGTATCCCGACGTCGAGCAGCGCCACCAGCACGACTGCCCCCAGCCAGAAGCAAGCCGGCACGAGTAGCGTCGAGGAGTCCGATTTCCAGACGCCGACATTTGGGATGACGACGAGAAAGCTCGCCATCGAGACTAGGAAAATATTGAGCGCCTGTGAGAAAAAGCTGGCAACCAGGAAGCCCCGACTGTTGCTCATCTCAGTTCACTCGACGTGCGCTGGTCGGAAGTCGATGAAATGGTGATCGTCCTGGCTATGGGGTGGGGAGATCGGCTGTGATGCCGGTCTCCCCCCAGACAAGCTTAGGTCTGACGAGGCAGTGTCAGAGGATGTGGGTCATGCTCGGTGTTCGGCACCGTGGCACCCGAAGAGCCGTTGGACTTGGCTGGTATTTCAACCGCCATTGATCCGCCATTGGGTTTGCCGACTATTGTCGAAGATCCTCCCTGCGGTGCGATGTCGAGCGGCGTAAGCATGGTGCCCGATGACTGTGCAATGCTCTTGAGTGAGCCACCAACACCGGTAGCAGCAGTTTCGGCTTTCGGGCCCGCGCCTCCATTGCTCGAGCCCGATATGAAGGTCAGGTGCTGAGGCGCGGTCGATCCGGTGTTCCCAGCCGGCCCCGTATAGCCGGTCGGACCCGTGTTGCCGGTATTGCCGGTTGGTCCGGTATAGCCGGTTGGACCCGTGTTGCCGGTATTGCCGGTCGGTCCGGTATAGCCGGTTGGACCCGTGTTGCCGGTATTGCCGGTCGGTCCGGTATAGCCGGTCGGACCCGTGTTGCCGGTATTGCCGGTTGGTCCGGTGTAGCCGGTCGGACCCGTGTTGCCGGTATTGCCGGTCGGTCCGGTGTAGCCGGTCGGACCCGTGTTGCCGGTATTGCCGGTTGGTCCGGTGTACCCGGTCGGACCCGTGTTGCCGGTATTGCCGGTTGGTCCGGTATAGCCGGTGGGACCCGTGTGCCCGGTGTTGCCAGTCGGTCCGGTGTACCCGGTGTTGCCGGTCGGTCCGGTGTACCCAGTCGGACCCGTGTGCCCGGTGTTGCCTGGGCCGGTTGGTCCGGTGGGTCCAGTCGGCCCTGTCTTGCCGGTCGGGCCCGTGGCACCAGTAGCGCCGGTCCCACCTGTTGCGCCGGTCCCGCCCGTGGCACCGGTAGCACCGGTCCCGCCTGTGGCACCGGTAGCACCGGTCCCGCCTGTGGCACCGGT
>JAPJRA010000052.1:10336-11448 GCA_030824835.1 Geminicoccaceae bacterium
CACCTGTGGCACCGGTCCCGCCCGTGGCACCCGTAGCACCGGTCTCACCTGTGGCACCGGTCCCGCCCGTGGCGCCGGTGGCGCCCGTGGCACCGGTAGCGCCCGTAGCACCTACTGGATTGAACAAGGTAACAGCGAAATCGCCATCGATCTGGGGATTTGTACCGAAGGACTGAATCGTCCCTGCTTGATTGTAGACGATAATATTAGTCGAAACCTCTCCATCACGAAGCAAAACCATGGCAGAGTAGGTTTTCAATAAAACATCATCACCATCTTGAGCATCATTGGCGGCTGTCGTATTTGATGCACTTCCGATTAATCTTAATGATGCTCCGTTATTGTAATAAATGAACATAGTAGTGCCGGAGGTGTCCCGGCCGTCGACTTCTACCAGCTGGCTCATGATTGTATTTTCTACTATGATGTCAAGAATTCAGGGATGGCATGTCGCGGCGGCCAGAAGGTGCCATTGGCAGCTCCGAACTCGCCACAAAGCCCGCGCGAGCGGTGGCCGCACCCGCTCGAAATCCGACCGGAGCCGGGCACTCGATGATGGAAACACCAGGTATCAATTCTTCGCCACTGACGTCATCCGTCACGCCGATGGTCTCGACGGCGCCGTCGGGTGGAAGTCGAATGGCGATGGCAAATTGCCCGGCTTTGATGCCCGGAGGAAGAATCCCGTCTGCACCGACTACATGTCCCGAGCCCACGAGTTTGTAATCATTGCCACCTTCGGCACGGCACCAAACGTAGGCGAGCTTTGCGCCCTCGTTTGAAGCGATGCCAGATACCTCGAAGAATCGGCCGAGCATCTCGGAACGCCTTTCATTGTTGAGCCCTGCTCACAGAGCAAAGCTTCGCTGATGAACCAGCTGGGATCATTCAGTAAGGTCGGTACTCGCGGCCGAAGGACCCTGCTTCACGACAACCCTATTATTCCATCACCTTAGGTAGAGATCGTGCGAAGGAGGGAAAACACCGGAAAGCGAAACACTGACACTGGAACGTTTGTGCGATTGACCGGAACATAACCGCAGATTTTAGGACCGTACTACTAATATCCCATGAATATACCCGACATTCAGGCAGCGTAGCGAACCGCTGGG
>JAPJRA010000053.1 GCA_030824835.1 Geminicoccaceae bacterium
TGCTCAATGCCGAAGCCACGAGGAGCTGGTCGAAGGCACGGTCGGCCGCACGGGCAGCGTAGCCGGCGAGAAGAAAGTACAGCGCTGCCGCCAGCAGAGCCAGGATGCAGGACAGCCCGCCGAGCAGCCGACGCTGCAGCGACCATCCCTCAGTGCGCGGGAACCAGCTCGGCGACGTAGCCCAATCCCCTCAAGGTACGGATCTGGACACCGGCACCCTCCAGCTTACGGCGGAGGCGGGAGACGTAAAGCTCGATCGCGTTGGGCGCAACGGCGTCGTCGAGCCCGAACAATTGATCCATCAGGGCCTCCTTGCTGAGGACCCGATCGAGATTGGCCAGGAGCAGCTCGAGCAGGCGGAACTCCCGCGCACCCAACTCCAATGGCTGATCCGCCACGGTAACTCGGCGGGCGGCGCCATCGAATGTCAGGTTGCCGAACGTCGCGGTGCTGGCCGCAAATCCATGCGGACGACGCAACAAAGCCCGACAACGTGCCTCGAGCTCACGGAAATCAAACGGCTTCACCAGATAGTCGTCGGCGCCGTAATCGAGCGCACCTACCTTGTCATCGACATCCGAGCGCGCGGTGAGGATCAGGACCGGCGTCCGCGATCGCCGCCGGCGCAAGCGATGCAGCACCGTTTTCCCATCGATGCCTGGTAGTGTGAGATCGAGCACGATCAAATTGTAGGTTTCCGTATGCAACAGATCGTCGGCCTCGTTGCCATCGCCGACCAGATCGACGGCATAACCGAGCTTCCTCAGCCGGCTGGCAATGGCGTCAGCCAGATCCTGGGTATCTTCGACGATCAGAATTCGCACCCGAGTCCTCCCGATCAGCCCTTTTTTCTGTTCGCCACAGGCGATTCCGACAGGATTCTGACAGGCTGGCATCGTAAATGAAATCCAGGCAATGAATAACAACGGTCCGGTTGACTGTGGTCGGCACGCTACCGAGCCTGTTGTTTCCAAAGGGAGGCTTCCATGCCAGCACGAATCGACGCTACGCCCGCCAGCCTGTCGCGGCGAGCCCTGACGGCGACCTTCATGGCGGGCGCACTTGCGTTCGCCGTCCCAGCCCAGGCCGAGATCAAAAGCCTGGAAATCATCGCCCCGGCCAACCCGGGCGGCGGCTGGGACCAGACCGCCCGGGCGGTCCAGACGGCGCTGCAGGAAGACAAGCTGGCCGCGAGCATCCAGGTACAGAACATCGCCGGCGCCGGCGGCACCATCGGCCTCGCCCAGTTCGTCACCAGCAAGAAGAAGAAGGGCGACGCCATTTTGGTAGGCGGCTTGGTGATGGTCGGTGCGATCCTAACCAATAAGGCACCGGTCACGCTCGACGACGTCACCCCGCTGGCCCGCCTGACGGGCGAGTATGAGCTGATCGTCGTTCCGGCGGACTCACCACTCAAAACCATGGGCGACCTGGTCGACAAGCTGAAGGCCGACCCGGGCTCGGTCTCCTGGGGCGGCGGCTCGACCGGCGGCACCGACCACATTCTGGCCGCCCTGATCGCCAAGGGCGCCGGGGTCGATCCGACCAAGGTCAACTACATCGCCCATTCGGGCGGGGGCGAGGCGCTGTCTTCGATCCTCGGCGGCCACGTCACCGCCGGCATCAGCGGCTACGAGGAGTTTGCCCCGCAGATCGCCGCCGGCAAGTTGCGCGGCCTCGCGATCTCGTCGGACGAGCGCCTGCCCGGCATCGACGTGCCGACCCTGAAGGAGCAGGACATCGACGTGTCGCTGGTCAACTGGCGTGGCGTGTTCGCTCCCCCGCAGATCCGCGACAAGGACAAGAAGGCGCTGGAGGAAGCGATCGCCAAGATGGTCGAGAGCCCGGTCTGGAAGGACACGCTGGCCAAGCGCGGTTGGCTCGATCTCTATCAGCCGGCCGATCAGTTCGCGGCATTCCTCACCGAGGACCGCGCGAAGGTTGAGACGACACTCAAGGACGTTGGCCTCGTCCAATAGCACTTCCTTGCCCACGGTTGCTCCCCTGACGGGAGCAACCTGAGCGTCAGGCTCGCCTCGGCTATGTTACCCATCAAGGCAGGGAGGAAACCCATGCTTCCCAGAAGTTGCGCCCTTGGCTGCACCGTCACTCGACGGACGATTGTCGCTGCAGCGATCGCTTGCGGCGTTGCGTCGGTCACCCCTGCCCTGGCCGAGATCAAAGGTCTGGAGATCATCGCCCCGGCGGGGCCGGGCGGCGGCTACGACCAGCTGGCCCGGGCGACGCAGGAGATGCTGCAAAAGGGCGATCTGGCATCTGGTGTGCAGGTGCAGAACATCCCGGGTGCGGGCGGCACGATCGGGCTAGCACAGTTCGTGACCAAGGGCTCGCGCAACCCGAACCTGCTGGTCGTGGGCCTCGGCCTGATCGGCGCCACCCTGACCAACAAGTCGCCGGTTACGCTGGAGCAGGTATCGCCGATGGCGCGCCTGACCGGCGAGTACCAACCTTTGGTGGTCGCGGCCGACTCGCCGATCAAGACGCTGGACGACCTGATCGCGAAGTTCAAGGCCGACCCGGGCTCCGTCAGCTGGGGCGGCTTCGCGCTAGGCTCGCCCGATCACATCCTGAGTGCCCTGATCGTTCAGGCGGCCGGCGGCGACGTGACCAAGATGAACTACATCGTGGCAGGTGCCGGCGGCGAGATGCTGGCGCAGGTGATGGGCGGCCACCTCACCGTCGCCACCGGCGGGCTCAACGAGATGGCACAGCAGATCCAGGCCGGAAAGCTGCGCGCGCTGGGCATCTCCTCGCCCGAGCGGCTGCCGGGCGTCGACATCCCGACCTTCAAGGAACAGGGTCTGGACGTGACACTGGTGAACTGGCGTGGCCTGATGGCTCCCGCCAAGATGAAGCCGGCCGAAAAGAAGGCGCTCGACGCAGCCTTGGGCGAGATGGTGAAGGGCGACGGCTGGCAGGCCCTGCTCAAGGAGCGCGGCTGGGTCGACATGTACCAGTCGGCCAGCGAGTTCGCGGAGTTTCTCGGTCCTGAGCGCGCCCGAATCGAGGGCATTCTCAAGAATGTCGGCTTGGTGCAGTAACGGGAGGGTAAACAATGACCACCGGCAGCGGCCTGCGAATCGGTGAAGCAATACTCGGTGGCGTGGTGCTGGGCCTGGGGCTGTTCATCACGTTCGAGACCTCGATGCTCGAGGTCGCAGCCAGCAATGCTGCGATCGGACCGCGCCTCTTTCCCTATTTGATCGCGGCCGGGCTGGTGATCGTTGGCGCCCTCGTGCTGCGGCAGGCGTTCTTCGGCCATATCGCGCACGAAAGCGGCTTCCAACTCGACTGGCGCGCCTTCTCCTTGGTCGCGGCCGGCCTGATCGTACAGATGTTGCTGCTGGAAAGCCTAGGCTGGATCATCGCCACTACCCTCATGTTCGTGACGACGACGCTGGCCTTCCGCGAACGAAGGATTCTGATCAGTCTTGCCATCGGCATCGTGCTGACTGGCCTTACTTTCTGGGTGTTCAACTATGGCCTGGGCCTGACCCTGCCAGCCGGTTCCGTGTTCGAGCAGTTCATGCCCGACGAAGAAGAAGAGTAAGGAGGCCGCGACCATGGAAACCCTTGCGTCCCTGGGGCACGGCTTCGCCGTAGCACTGACCCCCTACAACCTGCTCTGGTCTGCGCTCGGCGTGACCGTCGGCACCGCCATCGGCGTGCTGCCGGGCATCGGTCCGGCGCTGACCGTGGCACTGTTGCTGCCGGTCACTTACTCGCTCGAGCCGACCTCGGCCTTCATCATGTTCGCCGGGATCTATTACGGCGCCATGTATGGTGGCTCGACCACCTCGATCCTGCTCAACACACCGGGCGAATCGGGCTCGATCGTGACGGCGATCGATGGCCATGAGATGGCCCGGAAGGGCCGCGGCGCACAGGCGTTGGCGACGGCCGCGATCGGCTCGTTCGTCGCGGGCACGATCGCGACCGTGGCCTTAACCTTCGTTGCGCCGCTCATGGTCAAGATGGCGCTGCTGTTCGGACCGGCCGAATACTTTGCGCTGATGGTCCTGGCGCTGACCACGGTCACCGCAGTGCTCGGCGACAGCCTGACACGTGGCCTGTCCAGTCTGTTCATCGGCTTGGCACTGGGGCTGATCGGCATCGATCTGCAGACTGGCCAGGCCCGTTTCACGCTGGGCATCCCGGAGATGCTGGACGGTATCGACACGGTGGTGGTTGCGGTCGGCCTGTTCGCGATCGGCGAGACCCTCTATGTCGCGTCGCGCTACAGGTATGAGACCGAGGAGCTCTATGCCCTCAAGGGCTCGATGTGGATGAGCAAGGAGGATTGGCGGCGCTCCTGGAAACCCTGGCTGCGCGGTACGTTCCTTGGCTTCCCGATCGGCGCATTGCCCGCCGGTGGTTCGGAGATCCCGACCTTCCTGTCTTATCTGATCGAGAAGCGTCTCTCCAAGAAGCCGGAGGAATTCGGCAAGGGGGCGATCGAGGCGGTGGCTGGCCCGGAGGCCGCGAACAATGCTGCGGCTGCCGGTGTGTTGGCGCCGCTGCTATCCCTGGGCCTGCCGACCTCAGCCACGGCCGCGATCATGCTGGCCGCGTTCCAGCAGTACGGCCTCCAGCCGGGACCACTACTGTTCGACAGCAACCCCGAGCTGGTCTGGGGCATGATCGCCAGCCTCTATATCGGCAACGTGCTGTTGCTGGTGCTCAACCTGCCGATGGCTGGCGTATGGGTGAAGCTGCTGGCGATCCCTCGCCCCTGGCTCTACGCGGGCATCCTCGTGTTCGCCAGCATGGGCGTCTACACGCTCAACAACAACATCGTCGACCTTGTGATCCTGTGGGTGATCGGCATTCTCGGCTTCGGCATGCGCGTGCTCGATGTGCCGGTGGCTCCTTGCGTGGTCGGCCTGATCCTCGGGCCGCTGGCGGAGCAGCAGTTTCGCCGGGCGCTGGCGATCAGCCAGGGTGACGCCTCGGTATTCTTCACGCACCCAATCTCGCTGGCGTTGCTGACCATCGCCGTACTGCTGGTGATAGCACCCATCGTGATGCGCCGGCGGCAGCGAAATGCCGCTGCCGATCCTTCTGTCTGACCAGAGCCGACCAAGCAAAGCTGAGGAAGTCCGCCCGATGTTGGCCGATCCACAAGTATGGCTAAGCCTCCTGACCTTGACCGTGCTCGAGGTGGTCTTGAGCATCGACAATCTCGTCGTCATCGCGGTGCTGGTCGGCAAGTTGCCCCCGTCGCTGCAGGCGCGGGCCCGCTACATCGGCATGACGCTGGCGCTGATCCCACGGCTCGTTCTGCTGTTCTTCATCGGCTGGATCATCGGTCTGACCGAGCCCTTGTTCGAGCTGTTCTCCCACGGTGTGTCGGGCAAGGATCTGATCCTGGCCGCGGGCGGCGCTTTCCTGATCTACAAGGCGACCCAGGAAATCCACGGCGCGCTGGAGGGCGAGGAGGGTGAGGCCACCGCCAAGGTACTCTCCAACTTCGCGGCGGTAGTGACCCAGATCGCGCTGATTAATCTGGTCTTCTCAATCGATTCGATCGTCACCGCGGTGGGCATGGCCAACGAGATCTGGGTCATGGCGGTGGCCGTCATTCTCTCCATGATCGTGCTGATGGCCGCCTCGGGCCCGGTCGCCACCTTTGTCGAGGCGCACCCGACGGTGAAGATCCTGGCGCTCGGCTTCCTGATCATGATCGGCATGTCGCTGGTTGCGGACAGTTTCGGTGCCCATGTCCCCAAGGGCTATATCTACGCCGCGATGATCTTTTCCGTGTTCATTGAGTGCATCAATATGGTGCAACGGCGTAAGACGCGGCCTGTCCATCTGAGAAATCCCTACGGCGAGGACAGTGCCGAAGAGGGCGACGAACGCCGGGCGCTGCAGCAAGCCGGCATGTCCGATGGGGACAGCATGGCCCAGCGGGGGTGGCCGACGGTGCCTTAGCGTATCGCGGCGACCTCATGCTGCAGTGCAGCACAACTATGCGACGCCGCGTGTAGGAAGCTCGATCCACGCTCACCAACTGCAGTCATATGATCGGCACGACTGTCGCGCCGGTCCTGACTTCAGGAGACGTGCCTTGCCCCTGCTCAGCACCGTTGTCGCCTTGGTGCGGCAGTATCATCACTTTCACGGCACCTTGCATCGGCTGCGTGGATACTCGGATCGACAGCTTGCCGACATGAATATCGGTCGCAGCGACCTCGGCCGGATCGCATGGCTGGAAGCCGAGCGCCAGGCCGCCCATCCGGGCCCGCACAGCCGTGAGCCAATGCGCAAGTTCGAGGCTGGCAGCGTCAAGTTGATGTTCGCCCCACAGCGCTGAACCGCGCCCCTAAACACGAGACGTCGCAAACGCTTTCTCCAGGATAGCCGGGCTGGTCGACAGAACGTAGAAACGCCTTGTTCGCGACTTGAGCGACCTTATCCAACTACCATCGGGACGCAGAGAGTCCCAGGAGCGTGCGATGTCCGCGACGGCCTTACCCCACGGCGAGCCCGCCATCCGCACCATCGCGATGCCGGCGGATACCAATCCAGCGGGCGACATCTTCGGTGGCTGGCTGATGGCACAGATGGACTTGGCCGCCGGCAACGCAGCAGCACGCCGCGCCCGCGGCAGATGCGCCACCGTTGCGGTCGACCGGATCGTCTTCCACAGCCGCGTGCATGTCGGTGACGAGATCACGGTCTATGCCGACGTCGTGTCGGTGGGCCGGACCTCGATGAAGCTCAACGTGTCCGCCTGGCGCCGCCCGCGCGCCGGCGACACCAGCGTCCAGGTCACAGAAGCGATGTTCACTTTCGTCGCCATCGACGAGGATCACCGCCCGCGGCCGGTCCCCTCGCTGACGGATCTGACCTAGCTTGGATCGGCGCGCCTGAAGCTATGCCGGGCTTGCGCCGTCATGCCGCTATCGTCACTATGTGATTCTGATCACAGTCGACGGCGGGCTGGCATGACAAAGGCGAAGCATCGCAAGGACAACGCGGCGACCGCTGATGCAGATGGCGACAAGCCGGCGAAAATGTCGCGGAAGGCGTTTGAGAAGGAGCTTTACCGACTGCAGGTGGAGCTAACTCGGCTGCAAGCCTGGGCCGTAGCCGAAGGTGCCAGGGTGATTGTGGTCTTCGAAGGCCGTGACACCGCCGGCAAGGGCGGCGTGATCAGCCGCATCATGCAGCGCTGCAGCCCGCGCGTGTTCCGACATGTTGCCCTGCCGGCGCCGTCGAACCGAGAGAAGACGCAGCTTTATATCCAGCGCTATATCGCCCATTTTCCTGCTGCCGGCGAGATCATCCTGTTCGACCGCTCCTGGTACAACAGGGCCGGAGTGGAGCGCGTGATGGGATTTTGCACGGATGATCAATACGAGCACTTCTTGAAGCTCGCCCCGGGCGTCGAGCGTGAGGTGGTCAGTAACGGCATCATTCTCCTGAAGTACTTTCTCGACGTGAGCCAGAAGGAGCAGCGTCGTCGCTTCGAGGCGCGGATCAGCGATCCGGTCAAGCACTGGAAGCTGAGCCCCATGGACGTGGAGTCGGTCCGCCGCTGGTGGGACTACACGCGGGCCTATCAAGATATGCTGGCAGCAACCGACAGTCCGTCTGCGCCCTGGTATATCGTCCCCGCCGACGACAAACGCCGCGCCCGGCTCAATCTCATCAGCCATATGCTGGAGCAGATCCCGTACCACAAGGTCGAGGTCGACCTGCCCAAGATACCCAAGTCCCAGTCTCGTCCCAAGGGGATCGAGGACGGGCTGCGCTCCGTGCACGTCGTCCCCGCCCGATTCTGACCACCGCCCGCGACGGCCCGCTGTGGTCTATGCCGGACAGGAATCAGCTTTGGCCGGCATTACGCGCTGGAGCCCGGACTTGCTCTGGTGCGTCGCCATGAGGGCGCCTGAATGGCGATGGATCTCGCAGCCGGCATGTCGGTGACGGCGATCGCCCTTCCCGTCGAAATAGCCTGCGCCGACGTTACCGGCGTGCCTGCTGTCACCGGGATCTACTCAGCGATCTTCCCACTCCTGGCCTATGCCCTCTTCGGTTCGTCGCGCCAACCGATCCTCGGCTGGCGCAGCGGGCCGCTACCGAAGCCGCCAGCGACTTCCCAGCCTTGCGCTCCGCCGTCCGCACGCTCCACGGCACCGCCGAACCTGTCATTGCGGCAGCGGCCATGGCATACAGCGACATGCCGCCCCAGGGGCCGCAAAAGGAACCTGCGTTAGACAACGATCAGCGCTCGGCGGACGCTGGAACGAAAGGATGAGTGAGATGACCACGCCGTTGTCTGGGCAAGTACTGAGTGTCAACGAGCTGAAGAAGCTGGCTGACGAAAAGGAAAATGCGAAGCTTCAGGAAATACTTGCACGCCGACGGAAGGAAGAGGAAGAGGAAAGCCGGGCACGACAGGACTTCATGGAGCAGGATATACGTCCTGATGGTATCGACCGCTTCAATATGTGGGTTCGTCGGGCAGCCGAGCAAGGCCAGTCTGAAATCCAGATCATGCGATTTCCTTCGCAGTACTGCACAGACCACGGCCGGGCCATCAACAACTTCGAAGAGGGCTGGGGCAACACGCTGACCGGCATGGCCCGTCGGGTCTACGACGCCTACGAAGCGCACCTCAAGGCTCAAGGCTACAAAATCCGCGCGCAGATCCTGAACTACCCGGATGGCGGTTTGGGCGAAGTAGGAATGTACATCAGCTGGTAAGGCTCGCAGCGCTGCGTGCCGCGTGCGCATGTTGGTGAGCCGCGGCACGAGCGTCACCGGCTTATCATTCGCTGCACGTCCTGTAGGTCGTGCAAGTCAGATAGGCCGGCGATGGTTTGCCATTCAACCGCCGACCTCTGCGAAAGGCACTTGACGGCACAAGGCGACCAGCGTATTAAACCAATCAGTTACTTAACCGATCAGTTACGTTGATATGGCGCCCGATCATCTCAGCACCACCCTGGCTGCCCTCGCAGATCCGACGCGACGGGCGATTCTGGCCCGGCTGAGCTTGGGTGAGCGCACGGTCACCGAACTGGCAGAGCCCTTCGCGATGAGCCTGCCGGCCGTCTCGAAGCACCTCAAGGTGCTGGAGCGGGCTGGCCTTATTACCCGGGGGCGCGAGGCCCAGTGGCGGCCATGCCGTCTCGAGGTGGGTCCATTGCGCGACGTTGCCGAGTGGCTCGAGCACTATCGCCAGTTCTGGGACGAAAGCCTGGGTCGTCTGGAAGCATTCTTGAAGACCGAATCCGCCGACGGCAGCGGCTGACGTCGTTCCCACCCGACGCCGTGAACTCGACCGGAACACGGCCGTGCGCCGGCCGCCCCATGCTAGGGAGAGCGAGCGATGCAAAACGTCATCGTTTCCCACGACGAGTGGCTAGCAGCCCGACGAGCACACTTGAAGCGTGAGAAAGAGCTCACCCGTCTGCGCGACCAACTCAGCGCCGAGCGCCGCCAGCTGCCTTGGGTCAAGGTGGAGAAGGCCTACGTCTTCGAAGGCCCATCCGGTCGTCGGGGCTTGGGCGAGTTGTTCGCGGGGCGGAGCCAGCTCATCCTCTACCACTTCATGTTCGGTCCGGGTTGGGCGGAGGGTTGCAAGAGCTGCTCGTTCCTGGCCGATCACCTGGATGGCGCCCGTGTGCACTTGGCCCAGCGTGATGTCACCCTGGCGGTGGTCTCACGCGCGCCCCTCCCCGACCTGCTGGCATTTCAGCAGCGTATGGGTTGGCAGTTTCCGTGGTATTCGTCATTCGGCAGCGACTTCAATTTCGACTACCATGTATCATTCACCCCTGACGAGTTGGCAGCCGGCAACGTAGACTATAATTATGGCTCAACAGAATTTTTGGTAGAAGAAGGCCCTGGTCTCAGCGTCTTCTATCAGGGCGAGCCGGGTAATATCTATCACACCTATTCCACATATGCTCGCGGGCTCGATATTCTCCTAGGCGCCTACAATTTCCTCGACCTCCTGCCGAAAGGCCGTGACGAGTACCAACTTTCCTTCACCATGGATTGGGTCCGGCACCACGACCGTTATGCAGATCAACCCTTGGCAGCCAGTCCTTGCTGCCGTCATGACGAGCATCGCCGCTGATAGAGATACCTCCTACCGATAGGAGATTACATGACCAGCAGTATTTTTGTGAATCTGCCTGTGAAGGATCTCGATAAGTCGATCGGGTTCTTCCGCTCACTGGGCTTTACTTTCAATCCCCAGTTCAGCGATTCTACCGCTAGCTGCATGATCGTGGCCGAGAACATCTTTGTCATGCTGCTGACGCAGGAGAAGTTTCGCAGCTTCACCCCACACCCGATCTGTGATGCGACGCAGAGAACGGAAGTGCTCGTGTGTCTGTCCCGCGACAACCGTGAGGCTGTTGACAGCATGGTCAGCGCGGCGCTGGCCGCTGGCGGCACCACGCATAGCGAGGCGCAGGATCACGGCTTCATGTACGCGCATGGGTTCCACGACCTGGACGGCCACATCTGGGAACTGGTGCATATGCCCCCGAGCGCGGCCGGCCGCGGTAGAAGCTCGACTGGGATCGCTGAACATCGAAAGTCCTGGAACTGAGGCAAGTTGGCACGTCAAGGGAGGCCAGCATGACGGTAAAGCTCCTCGTTCTCGTCGGCACGAGAAAGGGTGTGTTCATCGTGGACAGCGATCTGGAGCGCCGGACCTGGAACGTGCGAGGGCCGTTCTGTGAGGCTTGGCCGATGAACCACGTGGTCGGGGACCTGGCCACCGGTACCATCTATGCCGGCGGCGGCAGTGAATGGTTTGGCCCGGCGGTCTGGAAGTCGGCGGATCTGGGCGCCAGCTGGACGCATTCGAGTGCTGGCCTTGCCTATGCTGAGGGGGAGGAGCCGATCAAGAGCGTGTGGAGCCTCGCCGCCATTCCGGGAGGTCTCTACGCTGGCGTGCAGCCGGCCGGTCTCTTCCGCAGTGATGATGCCGGCCAGTCGTGGCTGCACGTGTCCGGCCTCCGCGACCACCCTTCGCGGCCGGAGTGGCAACCTGGTGGCGCGGGGCTGATCCTGCATTCACTGGTTCCGGATCCCGCCGATCACGACAGGATCTGGGTCGCCATTTCGGCAGCCGGCGTGTTCCATTCCGCCGATGCCGGCGCGACCTGGGAGCCACGCAATCGGGGCACCCGGAACGACTATCTGCCCGCGGGGCAGCAGTACCCCGAGTTTGGTCAGTGCGTGCATTGCCTGGTGAAGGCGCCCGGCGAGCCCGATCGCCTCTACCAGCAGAATCACTGTGGCATGTACCGCAGCGACGATGGCGGGAGGCAATGGGACAGCATTGAAGCCGGACTGCCCTCGAGCTTCGGGTTCGCTGCCGCCGCCCATCCAAGCGACCCCGCCACGCTCTTTCTCCTGCCGCTCAACGGCGATTCGGTCGGCCGCTACG
>JAPJRA010000054.1 GCA_030824835.1 Geminicoccaceae bacterium
CCCAGAAGCTGCGTGAGCTCGAACCGAAAGCTTGAACGTATGGTAGACGGCGACGCCGGCAAATGGCCCGCCCATCGCACTCCGGCGCTGGATTGGCTCGTGCACGAGACGTCCAAGCAGCCGTTCCTCGACAACCTGTTTGGCGAGCTGTGCGCGCGGTTGCGTGAGGAGGGCGTGCCACTGACGCGCGCGACCATGCACATGCGCACGCTGCACCCACAGTTTGCCGGGGCCCGCATGCTCTGGCAGCCTGGCATGAAGGAGCCGGAGATCGTCTTCCTCGATCACAGCCTGTTCGAGGACATACGCTTTCAACAGAGTCCGGTGCGCGCCCTGTACGAAGGTGCCGAAGCCATCCGCCAGCGCCTGGACCTGCCGCCGGATGCGAGCGGCGACATCTACGCAATTTACACGGAGCTGCGCGACGAGGGCTACACGGACTATGTCGCGCTGCCGCTCGAGTTCACCAACGGTGGCCGGCACGCCTGCACCTGGAGCACGAACCGTCCCGGTGGCTTCACCACCACGCATATCATGCAGATCAACGACATCCTGCCCGTGCTGACGATGGTGGCGGAGATCCGCATCGCCCGCCGGATCACCAAGAATCTGCTCAACACCTATGTCGGGCAGCATGCCGGCGAGCGTATCCTGTCCGGCGACATCCGCCGTGGCAGTGGCATGACGGTCAGCGCCGCGATCTGGAACTGCGACCTGCGCGGCTTCACCCGCATCGCCGAGCAGTGGCCACGAGACGACGTGATCGGCTGGCTCAACGAGTATTTCGACGTCATGGCCGCTCCGGTCGAAAAGCACGGCGGCGAGGTGCTGAAGTTCGTCGGCGACGGGATGCTGGCGATCTTCCGACTGGACCATCCCGATGCGTGCAACCAGGCGTTGCAGGCAGCGGTGGAGGCCCGGCGGGGCATGCGGGAGCTCAACCGCAAGCGCATCGAGCGCGGCTCCTTCGAGCTGGGCTTCGGAGTGGCGCTGCATGTCGGCGACGTGATGTACGGGAATATCGGCACGGCGACACGATTGGACTTCACTGTCATCGGTCCTGCGGTCAACGTGACCTCGCGCATGCAGACCTTGACCAAGGAGCTGCGGCGGCAGGTGCTGCTCTCGGCACCGTTCGCGTTGATGTGCGGCTGCAGTGCCGAGTTCCTGGCCACACTCGGCCGCTTTCCCCTGCGGGGCGTCGACGACCCGCTGGAGGTCTTCGGCCTCAGCGAGGAGCGATGACGGGGCCTGCAGCCGACCGGCGTCGGCTCAAGGACCTCGATGCTCAGCTCGCCTTCACCCTGCAGCAGCAGGCCGTCGACGCCGTGATCGATGTCGGCGCCAATGTCGGCCAGTTTGCGACCCGCCTGCGTACCGCAGGCTGGTCCGGCCCCATCCTGTCATTCGAGCCGATTCCCGAGATCCATCGAACGCTGGCGGAGCGCGCGGCCGCTGATCCGGCCTGGGAAGTGGCGTCGGCGGCCGCGATCGGGGCCGGCAACGGTGAGATCGAGCTCGAGGTCTCGGCAGAAAGCGACATGAGCTCGACGCTGCGGCAGTCGCCCCTGCTGCAGCGGATTTCTCCGAGCTCGGAGGTGACCCGGCGAATCGTCGTGGCGCAGCGGCGGCTGGACGACCTGCTCCAGGAGCGACCGTGGCGGCGGATCTTCGTGAAGATCGATGTGCAAGGGGCCGAACCCGCGGTACTGGCAGGCATGGCCGGACTGTGGGACCGCGTCGCGGGGCTGCAGCTCGAGCTGGCGCTGCTGCCGCTCTACGATGGCGAGCGCAATTGGCTGGAGCTCGTGGGCGACCTCGCGGAGCGCCGCTTCGCACCCTATCTACTGATGCCCGGTTACTTCTCGCGCGCGCTCGGACGCCAAGTCCAGCTCGACGCGGTATTCTACCGGGCGTGAGGCATCGCAACAGCAACGGTTGGAATTGATGGCAGCGCCAGGATCCCTCAGCTCGGTTTTCATCCCCATCCACCGGGCCGGTTGGCCGTTCATCGGCATCTTTCTCGTGGTCGCCATCGTGCTCGGCCTGCTGTGGGCGCCGCTGTTCTGGCTCGGCCTGCTGGCGACGGCCTGGTGCACCTACTTCTTCCGTGATCCGGTGCGGGTGACACCGAACGATCCGACCGTGATCGTCAGTCCGGCCGACGGCCTGGTGGTCGCCACCGCACCGCGCGTGCCGCCGCCCGAGCTCGAGCTTGGCCTGCTGCCGCTGCCGTGCGTCGCCATCTTCATGAACGTGTTCGACGTGCACGTGAACCGGACCCCGGTGCCGGGCACGGTCGTCCGCCGCGCTTACCATGCCGGCAAGTTCCTCAACGCCTCGTTCGACAAGGCGTCCGACGAGAACGAGCGGCAGTCGTGGAAGCTGCGGACCGCCACAGGACGGGAGGTCGGCCTCGTGCAGATCGCGGGGCTCGTCGCCCGGCGGATCGTCGCCTTCGTCGAGGAAGGCGTGACGGTGGCCGCCGGTGAGCGACTGGGCCTGATCCGTTTCGGCAGCCGGTGTGACGTCTATCTGCCCGCGGGCGTCGAGCCCCTGGTGCTGATCGGCCAGCGGGCCATTGCCGGGGAGACGGTCCTGGCCGATCTTGACGGCAAACAACCCCAGCGCCAGGGACGTGCCAGCTGATGATGCTCCGCCCTCGCCACCGTCGGGTCCGGATTTCGGCGCTGCCGGTGCTGCACCTCGTACCCAACGTGCTCACCATCCTCGGCCTGTGCGCCGGGATGACCGCCATCCGCTATGCCCTCGACGGCAGATATGAGCTGGCGGTGACCTTGATCGGTGCCGCGATCGTGCTGGATGGGCTGGATGGGCGCTCGGCACGCATGCTGAACCTGACCAGCAAGCTCGGCGCCGAGCTGGACAGTCTCGCCGACTTCCTGAGCTTCGGCGTGGCCCCTGCGATCCTGACCTATCTGTATACGCTGCACGATGTGCGCGGCATCGGCTGGGCGCTGGCAATGCTCTACGCGACGTGCTGCGCGCTGCGCCTGGCCCGCTTCAACACGGAGCTCGAGTCTCCCGATCGGCCCCGTTGGACCCATCACTTCTTCACCGGCATCCCGGCACCGGCAGCGGCGGGGCTCGCGCTGACGCCGATGATCATGTCGTTCGTCGTCGGCGAGGGCTGGGCCAGCAGCTGGCTGCTGAATGCCGTCTTCGTCGTCTTCGTCGCGGTGATGATGGTGAGCAGGGTGCCGACCTACTCGATCAAACGCGTCCGCATCAAACCCGAGATGGTCCTGCCGATATTGTTGGTTGCCTCGGTCGTCATCATCGGGCTGGTGGTCGAGAGCTGGCTTACCCTGTCGGTGATCGGCCTGCTGTACCTGGGCAGCATCCCTTTCAGTGTCTTGTCGGCGCGACGGCTGCAACGTCGCGAAACGCCGGCCGACAGCTCCCCGCCGCCGTCGGACGACGCCACGCCCACGGCCGAGCACATCGTCACCTTGGAGCCGCGCCAGCAGCGGCCAGGTTGAGCCTCAGCCAGCCCGGCTGCCGGCAGCTCGCCGATGTTTGACGCCGGGATTCGGCGCCTGATCGACCCACCGCTCGATCGGGCCGGGCGCGCGGTGGCGGCACGCGGCATCGGCGCCGATACCGTGAGCCTGAGTGGTTTCGGCATCGGGCTTTTGGCCATGTTCGCGGTGATGCATGGCGCCTATCACCTAGGTCTGGCACTGCTGCTGCTGAATCGACTGGCCGACGGCCTGGACGGAGCCGTGGCGCGGCAGTCCGGGCCCACCGACCTCGGTGGCTTCCTGGACATCGTGCTCGACTTCATCGTCTATGCCGGCATGGTCTTCGCGTTCGCCGTCGCCGATCCCGAACGGAACGCGCTGGCGGCGGCGCTGCTCCTGTTCGCGTTCATGGGCACCGGCTCGTCCTTCCTGGCCTTCGCGATCATGGCCGCCAAACGCCGGCTAACCACGGATCTCCGGGGCCGCAAGTCGCTGTACTATCTGGGTGGCTTGACCGAGGGCACCGAGACCATCCTGTTCATGGTGCTCGCCTGTATGATGCCCGGCTGGTTTCCGCTGCTGGCCTGCGTGTTCGCCGCCATGTGCTGGCTGACGACCCTCGGCCGCTGCATGGCGGGCTTTCAACTTCTGCGAGAGTGAGACGACAAGGCCGCTTGAACGCGCTACGGGCGTCGGTCATACATTCGAGAAGCGTCGGCAAGACGCCACGCGGAGACGGTCATGGCCTATCGTACCATTCTGCTCGAGCTTCTCGACGATGCGCAGATCGATCCGAGGATCGAGTGCGGTCGGAAACTGGCTGCACGCTTCGAGGCCGAGCTGGTCGGCATTCACGTGTCGCCGCCACCCTTCATACCGGTCGGCTTCGGTGAGGGTGCGGCCTATGTCGGGCCCGAGATCTTTGAGGCCCAGCGCGAGGCCAACCGTCTGGTGCGCGAACGGGTCGAGGCAGCATTCCGGCGTCTGTGCGACCCGGCGAAGATGGTGGTCCGCGACGTGTACGAAGAAGGCGATCCCGCCGATGTGATGGCTGAGACCGCGCGCGGGGCTGATCTCATCGTGGTGGCGCAACCGGCGAGCAGCGGCATCGATGCGCTGGGGCCGCAGCCGATCCATCACATCATTCTCAGTTCCGGCGGCCCCGTGCTGATGCTGCCGCGCGAAGGCCTTGGTGACACGGTAGGACAGCGTGTGGTCGTGGCCTGGAACGGCTCACGCGAGGCGGCACGGGCGGTCAAGGACGCCTTGCCCTTTCTCACCGCCGCCGAGGCGGTGCTCGTGATCGGGGCGGGCGAGGATGCGGCCGCCAGCCTGGATGCCGTTTCCTCTCTGCTCAAGCGCCACCACGTGCCTGTCACGGTCAAGCAGATCGAGCCCGGTCACGGCGCCGGCGCCACCCTGCTGGGTGTCGCCCAGTCCGAACGGGCCGACCTGCTGGTGATGGGAGCCTACGGCCACTCGCGCCTGCGCGAGATCGTGCTCGGTGGCGCCACGCGCGAGGTCTTGCGGGACGCTCACCTGCCGGTCCTGCTCAGCTGCTGACGCGGCGCGCCAGCCCCAGCAGCGCCACCACCAGCAGGGCTGCGGCATAGACCCCGTTCCAGGCCGCCAGCGACAACCCGAGCACCGTGAGTGGCACCTGGTCGCACCGCGCCGGCGCCGCCATCAGCTGCGCCCTCAGGTCCTCGATGGTTGTCGCTTGGCCAAGTGAGAGGCAGCTTTCCGGCAACGCGAACCAGCCCTGCTCGACCCCGACATGAAAGCCGGCAAGGCCCACATTGACCGCCATGGCTGCGGCCGCGACGGCCAGGGCCAGCTTCGGCCGGCCGGCTAGCCAGCCCAGGCCGCAGGCGGCCAGGACGACGACATAGGGGTAGCGTTCGAGAATGCAGAGGTGGCACGGCGTGAGGCCGCCGACGAACTGCAGGGTTAGCGCGCCAGCGAGCGCCACGGCGGCGGCCACGGCCAGCGCCAGCAGCCAGCGATCGGCGGAAGGCGACATCGAGACTGCCCTCACAGGTAATGCAGTGCCACGAAGCCTAGCACGATGGCACCGGCGAAGCTCGTCGTGACCAGCGTGAGCCGTTTCTCGATGAAGTCGCGAACGGGCGTGCCGAAAAAGCGCAGCAGCGCCGCTACCAGGAAGAACCTCGCGCCCCGCGTGACAATCGAGGCCAGAATGAACGCGCCGAGGTTGAACTGGGCGAGCCCGCTGGCGATGGTCACCAACTTGTAGGGAATGGGCGTCAGCCCCTTGATCAGGATGATCCACACGCCCCACTCGTTCCAGGTGCGCTGGAACTCGTCGAACCGGTCGCCGAGCCCGTAGACCCCGATGATCCACTGGCCGAGCGTCTCGTAGAGAAAATAGCCGATGGCATAGCCGGCGAGGCCGCCCACGATTGACGCGGCCGTGGCGACGGCGGCGAACTGCCATGCCCGCCGCGGCTGCGCCAGCACCATCGGCACCAGCATGGCGTCGGGCGGGATCGGAAAGATCGAGCTTTCCAGAAACGCGACGACCGCGAGCGCCCGGGTGGCGTGCGGTCCCGCTGCCAGCGTCATGATCCAGTCATAGAGCCGCCTGAGCAAGGCGTCGTCCTCCGGTCCGTCAGTGGCGCTGCTACCGTCTGGCGCACGAAGCCTGTAGCATCGCTGTGCTAATGCTGATCGTCGCGCATGTCGGTTAAGGCGGATGTAACCGCATTCGGTGATGCTGTCGCGGCGCGGGCGGCAACATTCGCGGGAGAACGCATGGTCGAGCAGCTTTTGAACGGCTCCACGGCGTTTGTCGTAATCGTTGTGGTGCTGGCGCTGGTGCTGGTCGCCATGGGTGTGCGCTCGGTGCCCCAGGGCAGCCAGTATACGGTCGAGCGGTTCGGCCGCTACACGCGCACGCTGGAACCCGGGCTCAGCCTGATCATCCCGTTCGTCGATCGGATCGGGGCGCGGATGAACGTCATGGAGCAGGTGCTCGACGTGCCGGAACAGGAGGTGATTACCCGCGACAACGCGATGATCCGCGTCGACGGGGTGGTCTTCTACCAAGTCCTCGATTCCGCCAAGGCCGCGTACGAGGTCACCGGGCTCGACAACGCGATCCTCAACCTGACCACGACCAACATCCGCACCGTAATGGGCTCGATGGACCTGGATGAGCTCCTGTCCAAGCGCGACGAGATCAATGTCCGCCTGCTGCAGGTTGTGGACGAGGCCACCACGCCGTGGGGGGTCAAGCTGACCCGGATCGAGATCAAGAACATCACGCCGCCCCTGGATCTCGTCGAATCGATGGGCAGGCAGATGAAGGCCGAGCGCGACAAGCGCGCGGCTGTGCTGCAGGCCGAAGGGCAGAAGGCGGCGGCCATTCTGAAGGCCGACGGCGAGAGGCAGGCGGCGATCATGGAGGCCGAGGGCCGCAAGGAGGCGGCTTTCCGTGATGCCGAGGCCCGTGAGCGGCTGGCTCAGGCCGAGGCCGTGGCCGCGACGATGCTCTCCAAGGCACTCGACGCCGGTAACCTGCAGGCTGCGAACTACTTCATCGCCCAGAAATACCTCGACGCGCTGAAAGCCTTCGCGACCAGCCCCAATCAGAAGACGCTGATCCTGCCGATGGATGCCACGGCAGCCCTAGGCTCGCTGGCCGGCGTGGCGGAGCTGGCCCGCGAGGCGTTCGGCCCTCGACCCGATGCCACCGTCCCGGAGCGACCGAAGCCATGGGACCGGCCCGACACGTGACCCTGACCTTCTGGCACTGGCTGGGGCTGAGCGGCCTGCTCCTGCTGCTCGAGATCCTGACACCCGGGTTCGTCTTCATCTGGCTGGCCGTCGCCGCCGGCCTCACCGGCACCATGCTCTGGCTTGTCCCGCAGCTGACGTGGCAGTTGCAGCTGCTGGTGTTCGCCGCTGCGGCACTGGCCAGCGTCGGTGCGTGGTTTGCGTGGTGGAAGCGCATCCCGCCGGCCGGGTCCGGATCGGGCTTGAACAACCGGGCGCTGGCCATGGTCGGCACCGAGGCGATCCTGGTGCAGGCCATCGGCCCTGGCCACGGCCGGGTCCGGCTGGCCGATTCGACGTGGCTTGCCAGCGGGCCCGATCTGCCGGCGGGGACGCGTGTGCGGATCGTCGGCGCCCGTGGTGCCGTACTGCTGGTAGCACCGGTGGAGACCGGGCCGGTTCGCGACTGACCGGCAAGGCTCTGGCTAACCGGCGCACGATTCCCTATCTGTTTCTTCGAAGCTAACCGACGATTCGGGAACGCAGGTGTTCACGGCGCTGGCCGCCTTTGCCGAGGCCTTCGGCAATCCACTGGCACCTGCCCTGGTGCTGTGTCTGGCGCTGGCGCTGACCAACTCTTGGCATCTGCGTGCAGGCGCGGCTGTCCTGGGGTGCCTCTCGGCGCTGCCGGAGCTGGCTTTCGCCACTTCCGCTGCTGAGGTCTTCCTGGGCCTGCTGGGTGCCATGGTTGCCATGGCGCTCTATGCCGAGCTGATGCTGCATCTGGTGCTACCCTGTCTGCGCTTTGCTTGGCGCTGCGCGCTTGCCGCATGGGCGTTGGCGGAACTCGCTACCAGGGCCCTCCTGACGGGCACGGTGAAACCGACCATGCCCTCCTCGAGACCTCAACCGCCGGACGAGAATCAGTGACCATCTTGGTGGAGATCGTGTTCGTGCTGGGTCTGATGCTGGTCAATGGCGCCCTGGCGATGTCCGAACTGGCGATGATGGCCTCACGCCGGGGTCGACTGGATCAGCTGGCCCGCCATGGGCAGCGAGGTGCGACGGCGGCGCTGCGGCTGCTGGATGATCCCACCGGTTTCCTATCCACGGTGCAGGTGGGCATCACCCTGGTGGGCATCCTGGCCGGTGCCTACAGCGGCGCGACGCTGGGCGGGCATCTGGGAGGTGCCCTGACGGCCGCCGGCCTGTCCCCAGCCACCGCCGACGCCGTCGCGATCGCGGGTGTGGTCGTCCTCGTCACCTACCTGTCGCTGATCATCGGCGAGCTGGTACCCAAGCGGCTGGCCCTGACCGATCCCGAGCGCATCGCCTGCCGGGTCGCGGCGCCGATGGCGCTGGTGGCCCGATGGGGTGCGCCCATCGTCTGGATCCTGCGGACCTCGACCAACGCCGCCCTGCGCCTGCTGCGCGTGTCGGCCTCCCAAGCTTCCTCCATCACGGAGGAGGAAATCCGCGCCATGGTGGCGGAAGGCGCCAAGGCCGGCGTGGTGAAGCCGGCCGAGCATGAGATGATCGAGGCCGTCATGCACGTTGCCGACCGCTCCGTGCGATCGATCATGACGCCGCGGATGGACGTCGTCGTCCTTCGCGTGGGCGATGGGCCGGAGGCGATTCGCCGCACGCTCGCCAATTGCGACCACACGCGCTTCCCGCTCTGCCGGGAAAACCTCGACGACGTCGTGGGCGTGATACATCTGCGGACGCTGGTCGACAGTCTGCTGAGTGGTGGCCCACTGGACCTGATGGCGCTGGCCCAGCCCCTGCTCTCGGTGTCCGATCGCACCCCGGTGATTCGCTTGATCGAGCTGTTCCGTCGTCACGCCAGCGGGCTCGCGATCGTGGTCGACGAGTACGGTGTCGTCGAGGGCATCGTCACACCGGCGGATGTCCTGGGCGCGATCGCAGGCGGTATCGACGATGTGCCGTCGAGGGACCAGGCGGATGCCGTTCGCCGCAAGGACGGATCCTGGCTGGTCGACGGCAAGATGGCGATCCACCGCCTTGAGCGTCTGCTGGGTCGATCCGACCTGACCCGAACCGATGCCTATGCCACTGTCGCCGGCTACATTCTCTGGGAAATGGGCCGCATGCCCGAAGTCGGCGACGGCTTCGTCCGCGACGGCGTGCGCTACGAGGTGGTGGATCTCGACGGCCGACGCATCGACAAGGTTCTCATCGAGCCCGTGACGGAGCCGGTCGGTACAAGTTGACCCGCCTCCGCGCATCGTGTGATCTCAAGCTTCGGGACCGCCGGAGGCCGCATCGATGTCGTTCCTCGTGCCGCAACGCAACGACGCGCTGCTCATCCGCCGCGCGCAAGGCGCCGATGCCGGCGCCATTGGCCGGGTGCAGGTGCAGAGTTGGCGCGAAGCCTATCAGGGGATCATCCCGCCCAGCTATCTTCAGCAGTTGAGCGTTGCCGCGCACGAGCGCCAATGGCGGCGCACGTTCGCAGACGGCGGCTGGGCATTCGTCGCCGAATGGGAGAATCGCATCGTCGGTTTCGGCAGCGGCGGCCTGTCGCGCGGCCGACATGACGTCAGCGGCGAGCTCTACCTGCTGTACGTGCTGCGCAGCTGCCATGGCCGCGGGATCGGGAGGGCGCTGTTCGATGCCTGCCATTACGAACTCGCCCGCTGCGGCCATCGTGGCATGCTGGTGTGGGTACTGGCCGACAACTCCGCCTGCCGCTTCTACGAGCGGCTCGGAGGGGAGCCCGCCGGCGAGAGCATGTTGGCCCTCGCCGGCGTCAGGTTGCGTGAGCTTGCCTACCTATGGCGCGACTGATGCGACCGCTCAGTTCACGTAGTAGCGACGGCTCCGCGTATAGTACTGGCCAATATCGCCATAACGGTACTGGGCATGCTTGCGCAGATCGATCTGCGCCAACACGGCGCCCGCCGGCTCGATGCCGGCCTCGCGCAGCGAGCGCAGGCTGTCGCGCGCGGCGCTTTCGATGGTCTTGCCCCAGCGCACGATGAACACCACCCGATCGGCCAGACTGGCCGCCACCTTGGTGTCGTTGACGCTGGCCACCGGTGCCGAGTCGAGCACGATCAGATCGTAGTTCTCCCGGCAGACCTGGAGCAGCTCGCGCATCTTGTCGCTCTCGAGCAGATCGGTCGGGGTCGTCGTGTGCGCCTTGACCGGCAGGAAGTGCAGCCCGGTCTCGAGATCGTTGTGGATCACTTCCTGCAGGGTGCGCTCGCCCGCCATGTACTCGACCAGCCCTGCCGAGACCTGCCAGCCGAGCTCGCGATGGACGCTCGGATGCCGCAGATCGAGGTCGATCAGCAGCACCCGCTTCTGCGAGCGGGCCACCAGCGACGCCAGGCTGACCGCGAACGTGGTCTTGCCTTCCTCGGGCAGCGACGAGGTCACCAGCAGCACCCGGGGCGGGTTCTGCGGGTTCGAAAGTCGCAATGCCGTCAGGACACCACGGATCGCCTCGGCATAGGAGGAAAGAGGCTTCTCGCGCAGATACTGGTGCGGCCGCTGCTTGCGACGCAGGCGATCGACGCGCGGCACCAGGCCCAGCGTCGTCAGGCCCAGCGCCGACTCGACCTCACGGGCGCTGCGCAGGCCACGATCCAGACGCTCGAGCAGAACCGCCATCAGCGAGCCCAGCAGGAACGAGACGGTGAAGCCGGCTGCGGCGAACAATTTGGGGCCTGGAGAACTCGGTGACACCGGCGGCGAGGCCTTGGCGACCACACGAGCATCGGCCTCCACGATACCCTGCTGGTCCTGGGTCTCGTTGAAACGGGCCAGCAGCTGCTCGTAGAGAGTGCGATTGGCCAGCGCCACCCGATCCAGCTCCTGCAACTGGACATCGGCGACACGATCTTGCGCGCTACGGTCCTTCAACTTGTCGAGAGCGGACTGGATGGAGCCGACCTGCACAGACGCGACCTTGACATCGTTCTCCAGCGTATGCGTGACCCGGCTGACCTCGTCGCGAATCCCGGCCGCGACCTTGGCCTTCTCGTCCTTGAGCTGGACGATCAGCGGATGCCGGTCACCGT
>JAPJRA010000055.1 GCA_030824835.1 Geminicoccaceae bacterium
GCCAAGGGGCTGGAGGCCGCTGCCGCGTCCGGTGACAAGGCCGCCACCGCCAAGATCGCCTTCCTCGATGCGCTCGAGGCCCAGCCCACCGTCGACATGCTGCGCGACCAGGGCTTCATGAAGGGCTTCGGCATCGACGTCATGGACCCCAAGCACTACGGCGAGGAGACCGATCCGCGCATCGTGGGCCACCAATGGGGCCAGGGTGCCGAGGAAGGCGGGCGCACCGGAATGGAGAACCTGCTCCAGAAGGACCCGGACATCACCGTCGTCTACACCATCAACGAGCCGACCGCGGCCGGCGCCTACGAGGCCCTGAAGGCCGCGGGCAAGGCCGATGGCAGCGTGCTGATGACCTCGGTCGACGGCGGCTGCCCGGGCGTGAAGAACGTCGAGGCCGGCGTGATCGGCGCTACCTCGATGCAGTTCCCGCTGCTGATGGCCTCGATGGGCGTCGAGGCCGTGGCCGAGTTCGCGAAGTCGGGCAAGAAGCCCGCGACGACGCCGGGCCTCGATTTCTTCGACACCGGCGTGGCGCTCATCACCGACAAGCCGGTGCCCGGCGTCGAATCGATCACCGCCAAGGAAGGTCTGACCAAGTGCTGGGGCTGACGGCCCTGAGCCCCACCTGGCTCTGATCCGCATCCTCGCCGAAGGGCGGCCAAGCGTGGCCGCCCTTCGCGCCGTCCCCGTGTCCCTTGCAAGTCGGCTGCCATGACAAGCGCCAACAATGCCGTAGCTCGGCCCGAGAAGCCGGATCTGGAAAGCGCCCTGGCGTCGGCGCCGAACGTGCACGCCGTGTTCGAGGAAGAGTCCAAGGGCCCGCTCAAGCAGCTGCAGCACTTCCTGCACGCCTACCCGACCACGGTGCCGTTCATCGTGCTGCTGCTGGGCGTCGCGGTGTTCAGCGCCATCGTCGGCGCCCGGTTCTTCCATCCCTTCAACCTGTCGCTCATCCTGCAGCAGGTCACCATCATCGGCATCGTCGGCATCGCCCAGACGCTGATCATCCTGACCGCCGGCATCGATCTGTCGGTCGGCGCCATCATGGTCCTGTCGTCGGTGGTGATGGGCCGGCTCGCGGTGCTGATGGGGCTGCCGGTCGAGCTCGCCTTCACCCTGGGCCTGCTGGTCGGCTGCGTCTGCGGCTTCATCAACGGCGCCCTGGTCACCTGGCTGCGCCTGCCGCCGTTCATCGTCACGCTCGGCACCTGGAGCATCTTCGGTGCCCTGAACCTCTGGTACTCCAACAGCACGACCATCCGGCAGCAGGAGGTCGAGGCGGCTGCACCCTTCCTCCAGTTCATGGGCACGGCGATCCAGTTTGGCGGCGCCCGCCTGACCTACGGCTCGATCCTGATGCTGCTGATCGCGGCTCTTGTCTGGTACATGCTCAACCGCACCGCCTTCGGGCGGCACGTGCACGCAGCGGGTGACGATCCTGACGCTGCCCGCCTCGCCGGCATCAACACCAACCGCACGCTGCTCGCCGTCTACACCATCGCCGGCCTGATCTGCGCCGTCGCCGGCTGGGTGCTGATCGGCCGCATCGGCGCCATCAGCGCCCTGTCCGGCGTCACCGCCAACCTCGATTCGATCACCGCCGTGGTGATCGGCGGTACCAGCCTGTTCGGCGGCCGCGGCTCGATCGTCGGCACGCTGATCGGGGCCTTGATCGTGGGCGTGTTCCGCAACGGCCTGGCGCTGGCCGGCGCCGACGCCGTCTGGCAGGAGTTCACGATCGGCGGGCTGATCATCATCGCGGTCACGATCGACCAGTGGATCAGGCGGGTGTCGGTATGAGCGGAACCGTGCAGCCCATCCTCAGCGCCCGCGACCTGGTCAAGCGCTTCGGCCGGGTGACCGCCCTGGATCATGCCGATTTCGACCTGCTGCCGGGCGAGATCCTGGCCGTCATCGGCGACAACGGTGCGGGCAAGTCGACGCTGATCAAGACCATCTCGGGCGCGGTCACGCCGGATCACGGCGAGATCCGCCTCGACGGCAAGCTGGTGCATTTCCGCTCGCCCATGGAAGCCCGCGCCGCCGGCATCGAGACCGTCTACCAACACCTGGCGCTGTCGCCGGCACTGTCGATCGCGGACAATTTGTTTCTCGGCCGCGAGCGCCGCAAGCCAGGCATGCTGGGCAGCCTCTTCCGCATGCTCGACCGGTCGGGCATGCAGAAGGAAGCGCGCGCGCATCTCGACGCGCTGGGCCTGCTGACCATCCAGAACATCCGCCAGGCCGTGGAAACCCTCTCCGGTGGCCAGCGCCAGGGGGTGGCCGTGGTCCGCGCCACGGCGTTCGGCAGCCGCGTCGTCATCATGGACGAGCCGACCGCGGCGCTGGGCGTCAAGGAATCGCGCAAGGTGCTCGAGCTGATGCTGGACGTGAAGCGGCGGGGTCTGCCGATCGTCCTGATCAGCCACAACATGCCCCACGTCTTCGAGGTCGCCGACCGTATCCACATCCATCGGCTCGGGCGGCGGATCGCCGTCATCCGGCCGCGGGACCACAGCATGTCCGACGCCGTGGCGATCATGACCGGCGCCATGGAGCCGCCGGCGACGCCCGCCGCCGCCTGAACCGCAACCACGCCAGCTACGACTGCAAGGGACTGTCATGAAGCGCGTCGACCAGAAGCTCGCCCGGATCCGCGCCGGGCAATACAGCCGCCAGGACTTCATCATCGCCGACGCCAAGGACCCGGACATGGGCCCGGCCCTGGCCGCCACCGGGCCGAAGCGCGAGCCCGACGGCAGCTGGGAGCGCTACCGCACCCGCGGCGAGTTCCTGGACCAGGTCCGCGCCATCGTCGCCCAGGACATCGTCGACATCATGCTGATGTCGGCCTCCAACGTCGAGCTGCTGACCGACGAGGGCCTGTTCCGCGACAGCGCCGTCAAGGCGTCGATCCGCGCCAACGACACCACCGACATCTGGGTCATGCGCGGCGCCACCTACAGCAAGCAGCCGTCGCTGCCGTTCCGCACCGCGAGCCTGCCGCGGGTGATGTGGGGCACCACCACGCCCTGCCCCGGCGCCCAGGTCACCGGCACCGACCTCGGCCTCTACTCGATCACCTTCAACAACAATCTCGACAGCGACTACGCCTCGCTCATGGCCTTCAACGAGTTCCGTGCCGAGGCCGCGGAGTGTGGCTTCAAATACTTCCTCGAGGTCTTCAACCCCAACGTCGACTGCGGCATCGATCCCGAGGTGCTGCCGCATTACATCAACGACTGCATCGTCCGCTGCCTCGCCGGCGTCGCCAAGGCGGACCGGCCGGAGTTCCTGAAGATCGCCTATAACGGCCCGAAGGCGCTGGAAGAGCTCGCCTCGTTCGATCCCAGCCTGATCGTGGGCGTGCTCGGCGGCGGTGCCGGCACCACCCGCGACTGCTTCGAGCTCCTGCACCAGGCCGAGCGCTACGGCGCCCGGGTCGCCCTGTTCGGCCGCAAGATCAACCTCGCCGAATCGCCGCTGACCATGGTCGCCATGATGCGGCAGGTGGCCGACGGCGCGGTCTCGCCACAGGAGGCCGTCCGCGCCTACCATGGCGAGCTGCAGAAGCAGAGCCTGAAACCGCTGCGCGCGCTCCAGGACGACCTCGCCATCACCGAGACCGTGCTGCAGCGCTGAGACCATGAAGCGGCACGGCATCCTCTGCGGCGGCAGCCTCTGCATCGACGTCAACAAGGTGCTCGACCGGCTGCCGCCGGCCGAGCACGTCGCCACCATCCTGTCCGAGACCCCGGATTCGGGCGGGCCGGGCTTCAACATGGCCGTCAACCTCGCCCTGCTCGGGGCGAGGTTCCCGCTCGAGCTGATCGGCGTGATCGGGGACGACGAGTACGGCCAGCTCGCCCAGGCGATCTGCGCTCGGCACGGCATCGGCACGGCCGGTCTTGCCGTCCTTGCGGGCCAGCGCACCTCCTACACCGACGTCATGATCGAGCAACCGACGGGGCGGCGGACCTTCTTCTACCTGCCGGGCGTCAACGCGCTGCTGGCGCCGTCGCATTTCGACCTCACGCGGACACGGGCCCGGATCTTCCACTTCGGCGCGCCCGGCGTGCACGAGCTGATGGACCGCGCCACCCCGCACGGCAACGGCTTCTCGGAGGTGCTGGCGCAGGCCAGGGAGCTGGGCCTGCGCACCAACATGGAGCTGGTCTGCGTCGCCGAGGAGACCATCCGCGCGCTGACGGTGCCCTGCCTGCCCTATCTGAACTCCATCGTCATCAACGAGCTGGAGGCGGCGGCCGTCACCGGGCTCGACGTGATGGGGGACGGTGCCGCCGATCCGGACCGGGTCGAGGCGGCCGGCCGGGCCATGCTGCGCATGGGCGTGCAGGATCTGGTCGTGATCCACTACCCGGCCGGCGGCATCGCCGTCGCCAGCGACGGCCGCAGCTGGCGGCAGGCCTCGGTCCGCGTTCCGCCTTCCGACATCAAGAGCGCCAACGGCGCTGGCGACGCCTTCGCCTCGGCCATCGTGCTGGGCCTGCACGAGGGCTGGCCGGTCGAGCGCTCGCTGCGCCTCGCGGTGTGCGTGGCCGCGGTCAGCCTCGGCTCCTACAGCACCTCGGGCGGCATCTTGCCCGTGGACGAGTGCCTGGCTTACGGCGAGCGGATGGGCTTCAGGACGACGGGGGCATGAACGGCGACTTCCGCAGCGACAACGTGGCCGCCTTGGCGCCGGAGGTGCTGGAGGCGCTCGCCCGTGCGAACCACGGCACGGCCGGCTCCTACGGCGCCGACGAGGCCACGCGCCGGCTGGGCGAGCTGGCGGCGGAGCTGTTCGAGACCGAGCTTGCTATCTTTCCGGTCTTCACCGGCACCGCCGCCAATTCCCTGGCGCTGGCCTCGCTGACGCCGCCCTACGGTGCCGTCCTCTGTCACGAATCGGCGCACGTCCAGGTCGACGAGTGCGGCGCGCCCGAGTTCTTCACCGGCGGGGCCAAGCTGGTCGGCCTGCCCGGTGCGGACGGCAAGCTCACGCCCGCGACGCTGGCGGCACCGCTGGCCGAGGCCGAGGCCGGCGGTGTGCATCACGTGCAGCCGGCGGCCCTCAGCCTCACTCAGGCCACCGAATGCGGCACGGTCTACCGCCCGGCCGAGATCGCGGCCCTCGCCGACAAGGCGCACGCGCACGGGCTGCGCCTCCACATGGACGGTGCCCGGCTCGCCAATGCCCTGGTCCATCTCGGCTGCAGCCCGGCCGAGGCCACCTGGAAGGCCGGCGTCGACGTGCTGTCGCTGGGCCTCACCAAGAACGGCGCGCTTGCCGCCGAGGCCGTGGTCTTCTTCGACAAGGCCCTCGCCGCCGGCTTCGAGCGCCGCCGCAAGCGCGCCGGCCAGCTCGCCTCCAAGATGCGCTTCGTCAGTGTCCAGCTCGTGGCCATGCTCGAGCAGGGCCACTGGCTGCGCCACGCCGGCCACGCCAACCGCATGGCCGCCCGGCTCGCCGCCGGCCTGGCGCGGCTGCCGGAAGTGCGGCTCGCCTACCCGGTCGAGGCCAACGAGCTGTTCGTCGCCATGCCCGAGCCAGTCATGACCGGCCTGCAGCGCGAAGGCTTCCAGTTCCACCGCTGGTCCTGGCCCACCGACCCCGGCCCGCCCCTGGTCCGCCTGGTGACGTCCTTCGCGACCAGCGAGGCGGATGTCGATTCGCTGCTGCAGGCCGCCGCCGAAATGGACGGCCGCTTGCGCTGAGTTCCACGTCGTTCATCGAGCGAGGATGAACGCGCCCAGGACCTTTCGGGCCAAGCTGGAATGTCCAAGGGGAGTGCAAGCTGACGTCACGAAAGGCGTCACTTGCGGTGACGTGCGTGGATCTCGGCCGCCATCAGCTTTTGGATTTGCCATAGGTTGCGATCGCGAATTCCATGCTCTTCCAGCTTGCTGATGGTGTTGAACGCATATTGCGCGGCAGACCCCCAGTGCCCTGCCGCCTGGGAAAGCACATTCGCGACTTCCGAGAGAGGCTTCTTGCCGGCATAGGCGGCGCCACGGCGCGATGCGATGAAAGCCAGAGCTTTCAGGCGCCCCTCCGTCGTTGCGACCTCTATCCATCGAGGGACGTTCGTTGGCGGATTGGCATCGATCTCGCGGTCGAGCAGCCGGACGATCTGCGCATGCTTGTCGCCGGTGGGCAGGCGATACGCAATGCCCACGCAGGTTCCGCCGCGGTCGAGCGCCAGCATGAGGGCTGGCAGCTCGCGTGTGCCTCGCCACCTTGTCAGCTTCAGGCAAAAGGACCGGTGCCAGCCCGCCGCGACCGCACGGCGTTGTTCGACCGCCTCGAACTCCGGGTTCCAGATCAGGGAGCCATAGGCGAAAACCCACAGATGCTCCGGATCATGTTGCGCCAGCAACGCATCGGCCATCAGCGCGAATTCGGCAGCGGTATGTTCGGTCGTGCCCGCTTCCGGACCAGGGTCTGGCTCCGTCCGCTCGACCAATGCAATGAGTTCGGCGGTCAGGTCCATGGTGTTCTTCGGATCTTGATCTCGGGAACCAATGTAGCAACTACACAGCAGCCTCTGCTCGGACCAGCTGTGATCGTCGACTTGGACCATCCTATGGGTGAAGATGGTAGAGCTTGCCGACGATCTTCCACTCTCCGGCGATCTTGAGCAGGGAAAGATAATCGGTGAACTTCATGCTCCCGAACTCGTCCTCGACCTTGACGACGGCTGCATCGCCGGTGATGTCCATTGAGCCGATCTTCCAGCTCGGGCTGTGGTTCGGCGGCAGGCCCGCGCCCAGCACCTCGCTTACATAGGCATCGACGGACAGCCATTCGATCGCACCTTGATAGTTGCCGATCACCGATGCCGACGGGTGGAAGGCCGCTCGCAGCCCCTGCTCGTCAGCAACGGACATGGCCAGGACGTAGCGCTCAACGGCAGCGTTTATCAGTTCTTCGTCGGTCTGGGACATCGAGGGCAGCTCCAACCCTTCCCACTGGCATACTGCAACTGAAAGGCATCTGCCACCGCACGGCCTAGCTTAGCGTCACCATCGTCCGGGCAAATGGGTCAACGTTACAAGTGCCGCCAGATGGATACAGCCATATTTCAGGAACCAAGAACTCGGCAACATAAATGTCCACGCGTTTAAGGGACCGAGTTCTGGTGCAGAAGGCCGGTGCGTAGCCTCCCCCCGGGGCCATTCTCTCCTTCTAAGCCGATACCAAGGTTTCAACCCGCATTCGAACCGAAGCCACGGGACCGGCGCGCCTTGGCGAGGCCAATATCGGAGATTCCACCACGCGCCGCGCCGATTTTACCGCCCTCCGGCCTATCTGGCCGCTCACGGCGGGGTTCAGGCTTGCCTATGCCGAGTCTCTGGCGTCTATCATGGCCCGAGGACTCGGTCATCTGGCGGATGTCGGTGCAAGACAAGGGTGCTGATATGAGACTTCTCCTCGCAGCATTGGGTGCGCTTTTTCTCGCGACGCAGGTCCAGGCCCAGGAGTGGCCCGACCGGACCCACCTTCCCATCCCGCTCGCCCCGTTCAAGGGCAAGATCGGCCCGACCTACAAGGGATCCGAGCCGGATTGGCAGGAGCCAGTCAGCGCGCCGGAAGGCGCCCCGAACGTGATCGTCGTCCTGCTCGACGACGTGGGCTTCGGTCAGACGTCGACCTTTGGCGGCCTCATTCCCACGCCCGAGTTGGACAAGCTCGCGGCCGAGGGGCTGCGCTTTACCCGGTTTCACACCACGGCCATCTGCGGCCCATCGCGTGCGGCACTGCTGACCGGGCGCAACCATCACCAGTCCGGCAACGGCTTCCTGATGGAATATGCGACCGGCTTCCCGAGCTATTCGACCATGATGTCCAAGGACACCGCCACGATCGGCGAGATTCTCAAGGACAATGGCTATGCGACATGGTGGTTCGGCAAGAATCACAACACGCCAGATTGGGAGCAGACCGTCGCCGGCCCCTTCGACCGCTGGCCGACCGGGATGGGCTTTGAATATTTCTATGGCTTCAATTCCGGCGAGACCCACCAGTATTACCCTGTCCTCTTCGAGAACACGACGCCGGTCGAGCCGAACAAGAGCCCCGAAGAGGGCTATCACTTCATGACCGACATGACCGACCGGGCCATAGCCCGGATGAAATTCGCGAAGTCGGTGGCACCGAACAAGCCGTTCTTCATGTATTTCGCGCCAGGCGCGATGCACGCGCCTCACCACGTCACGAAGGAATGGCGGGACAGGTTCAAGGGCGCGTTCGACATGGGCTGGGACAACTACCGCGAGCAAGTCTTCGCCCGTCAGAAGGAGATGGGCATCATCCCGCCCGATACCCTGCTGACGAAAAGACCGGACTGGGTGCCCGCCTGGGATTCGCTGACCGACCTGCAGAAGAAGGTCTATAACGCCCTCTTCGAGAACTTTGCAGGCTATTTCGCCTTTGCCGATCAAGAGGTCGGACGGCTGCTGGATGCGGTCAAGGCACTCCCCGATGCCGAGAACACGATGGTCATCTATATCGTCGGTGACAATGGCGCCTCGTCCGAGGGCGGGCCGGACGGCACGATGAACGAGATGATGAACCTCAACGGCATCCCCTCGAACCTCGACGATATCGTCGCCAATCTCGACAAGCTCGGCGGGCCGGAATCCGAGCCGCATTACCCGGTCGGCTGGGCCTGGGCGGGCAACACGCCCTTCCAATGGGTCAAGCAGGTCGCCTCGCACCTGGGCGGGACGCGCAACCCGCTGGTGATCAGCTGGCCTGCGCGCATCAAGCATGACGACAAGCCGCGCGACGCCTTCCTGCACCTGACCGATGTCGTGCCCACCATCCTCGAGGCCGCGCATCTGCCCATGCCCGTGACGGTGAACGGCGTCGAGCAGAAGCCGCTGGAAGGTGCGAGCTTCCTCGCGAGCTTCACCGACCCGAGCTTCAAGGGCCGGTCGGAGCAGTATTTCGAGGTCTTCTCCAACCGCTCGATGTATGCCGATGGCTGGAAGGCCAATGCCCAGCACACCTTCCCATGGCGCCAGGACTATGCCCCCGGCAATTGGGAAAACGACAAGTGGGAGCTTTACAACCTCGACCTGGACTTCTCCGAGGCCAAGGATCTTGCCGCCGAGAACCCCGAGAAGCTGGCCGAGTTGAAGGCCAAGTTCGACGAGGCGACCCAGACATTCCACATCCAGCCGCTGGATGACCGTGGCGCGGCCCGCATCACCGTTCCGAAGCCCCCGGTCCCGGGCGCTGCGGAAGGCGCGAAGAGCTACACCTATTTCGCCGGTGCGACCCGCATCGCCGAACCCGCCGCACCGCCGATGAAGAACAACTCCTGGGTCATGAGCGCCAAGGTGAACACCAAGGGCGCCGAGACCGACGGGGTGATCGTCGGCTTCGGCGGCCCCGCCGGCATGTCGCTATACGTCGAGAAGGGCGTGCCGATCTTCGACTACAACTACTTCGAAAAGCACACCGTGCTGAAGGGGACCAAGCCGCTGCCCGAGGGCGAGTCGATCATCACGGTCGATTTCGCCTATAGGGGCGCCAAGGGCGAGGCCGGCAAGGGCGCCGACCTGAAGCTTTTGGTCAACGATGCCGCTGTGGCCGAGGGCTCGATGGAAGCGACGGTCGCCGGTCGCTTCGGCATCGACACCTTCGGCATCGGCGAGGATTCCGGCGCGCCCGTGACGAGCGACTACAAGCCTCCGTTCGAGTTCACCGGCGAGATCGAGAAGGTGACGGTCGACATCAAGTAGGAAGGTCGCCTTAAGAGGGCGTGTCGCGTGATTCGGGACGTAGCGATGGTGCGGCTGCTCCTCGATCTCGCCGGTTGCGATGCGCATGACGTGAGCGACACTGCCGGCTACGTCGGCTCGGCGTATCTAGCCCCTCGGCCCCTTGGGCATCGCGTTGTTACCGCTTGCACCCATGGGCATGAGTGTGGCCGCCAAGCCGATCACACAGCCGCCGTGACGACGACGCCCGACGGCCGCGCTATGCCGCCTTGTGATCCAGGTTCGGCAGGAACACCACGAGCAGCCCAATCGCCGGCAGCAGGGCGCTGAGCTGGAAGGCCCAGGCGATGCCGCTGACGTCGGCGAGCCAGCCGATCAGCAGGGCACCGATGCCGCCCATGCCGAAGGCGAAGCCGAAGAACAGGCCGGCGATCATGCCGACCCGGCCCGGCAGCAGCTCCTGGGCATAGACGATGATGGCCGGGAACGCCGAGGCCATGGTCAGGCCGATCAGCACGGCCAGCACGTCGGTCCAGAACAGGTTGGCGAACGGCAGGGCGAGGCTCAGCGGCAGGACGCCCAGGATCGAGATCCACAAGATGGGCTTGCGGCCGATCCGGTCGCCGATCGGGCCGCCGATCAGCGTGCCGACGGCGACCGCCCCCAGGAACAGGAACAGGTGGATCTGCGCGCTGCCGATCGAGACCGCGAAGCGGTCGATCAGGAAGAAGGTGTAGTAGGACTGGAACGCCGCCATGTAGAAGTTCTTGGAGAAGGTCAGCGCCAGCAGGATCACCACCGACGCGATGACCCGGTTGCGCCCCACCGGCGACAGGGTCGGCGCGGCGCTGCCGCTCGAGCGGCGCATCGCCAGATGGTCGCGGTACCAGAAGCCGACCCGGCCCAGGATCACGACGCCGATGACGGCCGCCAGCGCGAACCAGGCGATGTAGAGCTGGCCGTTGGGGATCACGAGCAGGGCCACCAGCAGCGGGCTGATCGCCTGCCCGGCATTGCCGCCGACCTGGAACACCGATTGAGCGAAGCCGTAGCGGCCGCCCGCCGCCAGCCGTGCCACGCGCGAGGCTTCGGGATGGAACACCGAGCTGCCGACGCCGATCAAGGCCGCTGCCAGCAGCATGGTGGCAAAGCCGCCGGCCACGGACAGGATGAGCATGCCGCAGAAGGTCGACGCCATGCCGAACGGCAGCGAGAACGGCTTCGGGTGCTTGTCGGTGTAGAGCCCGATCATCGGCTGCAGCACCGAGGCGGTCAGCTGGAAGACCAGCGTGATGATGCCGATATGCACGAAGTCGAGCGCCAGCGGGTCCTTGACCAGCGGATAGATCGACAAGAGGGC
>JAPJRA010000056.1 GCA_030824835.1 Geminicoccaceae bacterium
GTGCCCAAGATCCTGTTCGCGGTCTACTGCATCTGCGGCGTCGCCGCAGGCATTGGTGGGCTCGTCTCGGCGAGCCAGGTGGCGGCCGCATCGTCCACCTTCGGCTTTCAGAAGGAATTCCCGGTCATCGCCGCCGCGGTGCTGGGCGGAACGTCGCTGTTCGGCGGCCGCGGCGGCGTGGTGGGGACCGTGTTCGGTGCCGTGCTGATCCAGACGGTGGAGAACGGCTTGGTGATGACCAACGCCGACCCCTACGTCTATCCGCTGATCATCAGCGTCATCATCTTCATCGCGGTCCTGGTGGACTCGGTGAGGACCGGCATTCTCGATCGACTCGAGCAACGCAAGATCCGCGTGGGGGAAACATGACGGACCGACTGCGCGGCACGGTGATCGGCTGCGGCTTCTTCGCGGAAAATCACCTAAACGCATGGGCCTCGATCCCGGGGGTGGAGCTGGTCGCCGTATGCGATCTCGACCCCGCCAAGGCCGCCAATGCCGCAAAGCGGTTCGGCGCCGGGCAGCACTATACCGATGCCGCAACGATGCTACGCGAGCAGAAGCCGGACTTCGTCGACATCGCGACCACCGTGGCCTCGCATCGCGCACTCGTCGAGCTTGCCGCCGCCGAGCGCATTCCGGCTATCGTGCAGAAGCCGTTCGGCCCGACCATGGCCGATTGCGAGGCGATGGTCGCGGCCTGTGCAACGGCCGGCGTGCCGTTGATGGTGCATGAGAACTTCCGTTTCCAATCGCCGCTGCGCGCCCTGCGGGAGCTGGCGGCCGGGGGCCTCATCGGCAGGCCGCATTTCGGCCGGATCAGCTTCCGTACCGCTCACGACATCTACGTCAAGCAGCCCTACCTCGCGACCGAGGAGCGCTTCATCATCTCCGACGTGGGCGTCCACGTGCTCGACATCGCCCGCTTCTACTTCGGTGAGGTCGCCTCGATCGCCTGTAGGACCAAGCGCGTGAACCCGAACATCAAAGGCGAGGATACCGCCACGATGCTGCTGCAGCACGTGGAGGGCGTCGTCTCGGTGGTCGACTGCAGCTATTCCACCCCGCTGAGCCCGGACCCTTTCCCAGAGACCCTGGTCGAGATCGACGGCGACCGCGGGGTACTCCGTCTGGAGCAGGGCTATCGTCTGCAGGTCAGCCAGCGCGGTGGGGGGCTGGAGCAGCGGGAACTCGACCCGACGCCGCTGCCCTGGGCCGAGCGGCCCTGGCACGTCGTGCAGGAGAGCGTGCAGCGGATCGAGGAGCACTGGGTCGACTGCCTCAAGCGTGGCGTGGAGCCCGAGACCTCAGGTGCCGACAACCTGAAGACCTTCGCCCTGGTGGAGGCTGCCTACCGGTCGGCCGCCAGCGGTGAGACCGTGCATCTCTGAGGATTGCCGCCATGGACCGCCGCCTCGTCATCCTGGTCGAGTTCGAGCTGCACAAAGGCAAGGAACCAGAGTTCCGTCGCCTGGTGTTGGAGAACGCCGCCGCGTCCTTACGCGACGAGCCGGGCTGCCGGCAGTTCGACGTGCTCACCCCGGAGGCTGGCCCCGGCGATCGGATCACCCTTTACGAGATCTACGACGACGCCGCTGCCTTCGACGCCCATCTCGCTACCCCCCATTTCGCGACGTTCAACGAGGCCACCGCACCCCTCGTTGCTGCGAAGACCGTGCACCGCCTCGGCTTCGCGTCGCCATCCTGATCAGGGAGACCTACCATGGCTGCTGACACCCTCAAGGCCCAGGCACAGAGCCGCGACCTCAAGGTCGGCCACTTCATCGTCGAGTTCGCCACGCCCGGCATCGGGCACATGCTCAAGAACGCCGGCTGCGACTTCGTGCTGTTCGATACCGAGCACTCCGGTTTTCACAACGAGACCATCAAGAGCACGATGCGTTATTTCGAGGCGGCAAAGCTGCCTGCAATCGTCCGGGTGCCGTCGAAAGAATATCATCATATCGCGCGTGCCGCCGACATGGGGGCCGAAGGCATCATGCTGCCCATGGTCAACGACGCCGCCGAGGCGCGCCATGTGCTGAACTGCATGAAGTATACCCCACAGGGCGAACGCGGTGTTGCGCTCGGCGTGGCGCACGACCTGTACCGTGGCGGAGCCGTCCTCGAGAAGCTGGCGGCCGCCAACGCGCGGACGACTTTCTTCGCCCAGATCGAGACCCGTGCCGGCGTGGACAATGCCGACGCGATCGCGGCCATGGAGGGCGTCGATTGTCTGTGGGTCGGTCATTTTGACCTGTCCGCGTCCTTGGGTATTCCGGGTCAGTTCGAGCACAAGGACTTCCTGGATGCGATCGACACCGTGGTCCGCGCCTGCCGCAAGCACGGCAAGGCCACCGGCCGGCTGGTGCCGGATGTGGCGACTGGCGGCGACTACAACGCCAAGGGCTTCGACTTCATCTGCTACTCGGGCGATGTCTGGGCCTACCAAGCGGCAGTCAAGGCGGGCGTCGACGGTATCCGTGCCGCATGCGGAGCGGCGTGATGGGCCGGTACAAAGTAGCACTGAGTGGTGACTTCCGGCGACCCGACGGCAGCCCCACCTATCCCAGCTTCGATCTCGAGCCGCTTCTGAAAGCCCCCGGCGTCGAGGTGGTCTACGTCGACGCGGTCGACGGCGAGATGCCGGCCGAGGGCCTTGTCGGCTGCGATGCGCTGATCCTGCTGGTGCCGAAGTTCACCGCCGCCAGTGTCCCCGCCGACGGCAAGCTCGCCGTCGTGGCCAGGTTCGGCGTGGGCTACGACAGCGTCGATGTACCGGCCTGCACCGAGCACGGGATTGCCGTCGTGATCACCCCTGATGGCGTGCGCCGCCCGGTGGCCGTCTCGATCCTCACATACATCCTGGCCCTGTCGCAGCGGCTGCTGATCAAGGACCGCCTGTGCCGCCAGGGTCCCGACGGCTGGGCCAAGCGCTCGGATTTCATGGGTGAGGGACTGGTCGGCAAGACGCTGGGTCAGCTCGGCATGGGTAATATCGGTGCCGAGGTGTTCCGGCTGGCGCAGCCGTTCGGCATGAAGCTCATCGCCCACGACCCCTATCAGGACGCCAAGGTGGCGGCCGATCTGGGCGTCGAGCTGGTCGGGATCGAGGAGCTGTTCCGCCGTTCGGACTTCCTCTCCGTGAGCGTGCCGCTCAGCGACAGCACCCGGCATATCATCGGTGAGCATTATTTGGGGATGATGAAGCCGACTTCCTACGTGATCAACACGGCCCGCGGCCCAGTGGTCGATCAGGTGGCCCTCTATCGGGCCCTGGTCGATGGCCGCATCGCCGGCGCCGGACTCGACGTGTTCGAGGTTGAGCCGTGTCCGGCCGACGAGCCGCTCCTCCGGCTCGACAATGTACTGGTCACCCCGCATTCGCTCTGCTGGACCGACGAGTGCTTCGCCGGCAACGGTGCCGCCGACATCCGGGCCGTGCTGGAGGTGTTGCAGGGGCGGGAACCCAAGGGCATCGTCAACAGAGATGTGGTGAACCAAGCCGCCTGGCGTGGCAAGCTGGCGGCGCTCGAAGGCCGGACAAACGGCTGAGCAGGCGGCGCCGCAGGGCGCGCCAATCAGGGAGCAAGCAATGACGATCCGCAGACGCGACTTCGTGCTGGCCGGCACCGCCCTGAGCGGCTGGGCGGCGATGGGCATGCCGCGGCCGGCTTTCGCAGCCTCGGCCGCGCAGGCCGCGGTGGATGCTGCCAAGGAATATGCCGGCACAGAGATCACGATCACTTGGGAGGCCGGCCTGCAGTCCCTTGATCCGCTCAACTTCTCCGGCCCAAAGTGGAAAGAACTGACCGGGGTCTCCGTCAAGGTGATCGAGCTGCCGGTCGCCGAGATGTTCACCAAGACGCTGCAGGAGCACCGCGCCGGCTCCGGCGCCTACGATGCTCTCAACGTCATCCCGTCATGGATGCCGGATCTGGTCCGGGCGGGAGCTTTGGAGCAGCTCGACGCCTATGTCGACAAATACGGCTTTCGCGAGGAGCTGCAGGAGATCGCCCCAGTCTACCGCGACAATCAGATGACTGTCGACGGCAAGATCTACGGTCTGCCCGACGACGGCGATGTCTTTATTCTCTACTACCGCACCGACGTTCTGGGCGATCCCGCCATCCAGGCCGCCTACAAGACCAAGTACGGCTCCGACCTGCCCATCCCACCCAAGACCTGGAAGGAATTCGACCAGGTTGGGGTGCTGATCACCGAGACCACGGGTGGCAAGCCCTATGGCGCCGGGTTCTTCCGGGACTCGGCTTACGGTCAGTTCCTGTTCCAGGAGCGGTTCCGTAACAATGGCGGCAAGTTCTTCGACGCCGCGACCATGAAGGCGACCATCAACGGCCCGGCCGGTGTCGAGGTGTTCAGCGACTGGCTGGCCGAGAACAAGTGGATGCCGCCGGGCGTGCAGACCTGGGGCTTCGTCGAGAATCTGGCGGCCTTCCTGCAGGGCGACACTGCGATGACGGTCTCCTGGCCACCCTATGGGCGCTGGGCTGCCGGTTATGGCACTGATCAGGAAGCCCTGTCATGGGTCCCAAAAAGCCAGGTCGCGGGCAAGGTCGGCTATGCCCTGCCGCCCGGTGGCCATCCGCAACTGGCGGCGGGCTTTGCGCTCAGCATCGCTGCCGGTTCCAAGAACAAGGTGCCCGCCTACCTGTTTATCCAATGGCTGAACAGCCAGGAGACAAGCATGGAGCGCGTGCAGCTGCCGTATGCGCTGCGTGACCCGTTCCGGGAAAGTCACTACCAGAGTGCGGAGTATAAGAGCCGCTGGCCCGAAGCGCTGCAATACTTGGCAGCCCTTCAGGCCGGTGCTGTCAGTGGACTCTTGGATCTTTCCTTGATCCAGACCGACAAATATGAGGAGGCCATTCGCCAGGGCGTATCGCGTCTGTGGGCAGGCGAGGCACCGCAGGCGATCCTGGACGACGTGGCGGCGCAGTGGGATGCGATCACCGCCCGCATCGGGGTCGACAAGCAGCGCGCCGCCTACGAGGCCTGGGCCAGCAAACCCAACGCCTACCCGGCTGCCTCGTGAGGCAGAGTGTGGCGCCCGCCCTCGTGGGTGGGCGCCTGTCGCTTCTGGCTGATCGCCAGTTCAAGTACCTGGCGATCACGCCGGCGGTGCTGATCATTTTGCTGATCGGCCTGTTTCCGATCGTCTACACGGCAATCGTCAGCTTCCAGAATATCAATATGCTGGAGGAGGACACCTCGTTCAGCGGACTGCTCAACTATGAGCGCCTGCTGTCCGATGTGCGCTTCTGGCAGGCATTGGGGCACACCTTCCTGTTCTTGGGGGTGGCACTGCCGATCGAGCTGGTGCTCGGGCTGTTGCTGGCCTTCTTGTTTCTCGAGCGGATGCCGGGACGGCAGGTATTCGTGGCCCTGCTGGTGCTGCCGGTGGTGATCTCGCCGATCATTGCCGGAGCGATCTGGCGGTTGCTGCTGGACAATCGCTTCGGCCCGATCAATCAGATCATCGGTTGGTTCGCCGGCCAGGAGATGACCATCCTGTGGACGGTCAATCCCAGCTTCGCTTACCCTGCGATCCTGATGGCCGAGATCTGGCAGTGGACGCCGTTCATGTTCCTGCTCCTGCTGGCCGCACTCTCCAATGTCGACAAGTCGCAGCTGGAGGCGGCGGAGATCGACGGTGCCGGCTTTCTCGTGACGTTCCGTAAGATCATCCTGCCCGCTATTCGACCGGTTCTGGCAATCGCCGTGCTGATCCGGGCGCTCGACCTTTTCCGTCTGTTCGACGTGGTCTGGGCTCTGACCAAGGGCGGGCCGGGCACGATGACCGAGACGGTCTCGATCTACGCCTATGTCCAGGGATTCCAGCAGTTCGAGACCAGTTATGCGGCTGCCATGGCGGTGGCCCTGCTGGTTGTCGTCAACGTGCTGGTGCTGGCGGCGCTGCGGCGGGTGGAGATCGCGCGATGAGGGCCGATCGCGGGGCAGGTTTGGCCTTGCGCTATCTCACGGCATTGCTGGTGCTGGTGATGTTCCTGTTCCCGATCTACTGGCTGTTGACGATCTCGTTCAAGACTGCCGACGAGATCTTTGCCTTTCCTCCGGTCTGGTGGCCGGTATCGATTCAGTTCGGCAACTATGCGGTGCTGTTCAAGGACGGCGACGTCTGGACCATTCTCAACAGTCTCATCATCGCAGGCGTCAGCACGGTGGCGGCGATGTTGGTCGGTACGCTGTGCGCCTACTCGATCGCCCGCTTCCGAACCGGGGGCGACAATTTCAGCATGTGGATCCTGTCCAATCGCATGCTGCCGCCGATCGTGATCGTGTTTCCGGTGTTCCTGCTCTACGTCAAGCTCGGTTGGGTCGACACGTTTATTGGCCTGATCGTTCTCTATACGGCATTTAACCTGCCTTACGTCATCTGGATGATGCGCGGCTACATCCAGGATGTCCCGCTTGAGCTCGAGGAGTCGGCACTGGTCGACGGCTGCACCCGCTGGGGAGTGTTTCGCAAGGTGGTCCTGCCGATGGCCCGCACGGGCATCTTCGCCACCGCGGTGTTCACGTTCATCTTTGCCTGGAACGAGTTCCTGTTCGCGCTCGTGCTCACCCGCAGTGCGGTCACCACCTTTCCGGTTCAGGTGACGCACTATTTCGGCGGCCAGTCCAACTTCTGGAGCAAGATCGCGGCCATGAGTGTGCTCGGTACCATCCCCATCTTCATCGCCGTGGCGACGTTGCAGCGTTATCTGGTGCGGGGTATCTCCCTTGGCGCGGTCAAGGGCTGAGCACATGGCACGCCTCAACATCCGCGGCCTGCAGAAATATTACGGCAAGATGCACGCCTTGCGTGGCATCGACCTGGATATCGGCGAAGGTGAGTTCTGCGTCTTTGTAGGCCCCTCCGGTTGCGGCAAGAGCACGCTGCTGCGCACCATCGCCGGCCTCGAGGACACGAGCGGCGGCACGATCGAGTTCGATGGTCAATCCGTCGACGGCGTGCGCCCGCGTGACCGGAACATCGCCATGGTGTTCCAGAACTACGCCCTCTACCCCTATCTCGACGTGTTCGAGAACATCGCATTTGGGTTGCGGGCTCGCCGCTTCGCCGATGGCGAGATCAAGCCCCGGGTCGAGCGTGCCGCCACCATGCTGGGCATCGGCCACCTGCTGCAGCGCTTCCCGCGCGAGCTGTCAGGTGGCCAGCGTCAGCGCGTCGCGATCGGCCGTGCCATCGTCCGTGACGCCCGCATGTTCCTGTTCGACGAGCCGCTTTCCAACCTCGACGCCCAGCTTCGCGACGGCATGCGGGCGGAGATCAAGCGGCTGCATCAGGAGCTCGGCAAGACCACGATCTACGTCACCCACGATCAGGTCGAGGCCATGACCCTCGCCGACCGAATCGTCCTGTTGAAGGATGGTGTGATCGAGCAGCAGGGAGCACCGCTTGACCTGTTCGAGCGGCCGGCCACCAAGTTCGTGGCGGGCTTTCTGGGCTCGCCGCAGATGAACTTCATCCCCTGCCGGATCGTGATGGAAGGCAGCGGCCCCAATGCCTGCTTCGGTGACGGCAGATTGCTGCCGCTGCCCGATCGCCATGCGACTTGGCGCGACCGCGAGATGATTCTCGGCCTGCGCCCCGAGCACCTGAGCCGGGCGGACAGCGCAAACCCGCGCCCGGGACAGGTGCCGCTCACCGTCGAGATCGATCTGGTCCAGCCGACCGGCACCCGTGCGTATGCCACGTTCCGGCTCGGCACGGCCGAGGTCACCGCCGAGCTGCCCGCACACACGGTCGAGCGCCCGGGCACCCAGCTGCGGCTGCTGGTCGACACGCAGCGGGCGATCCTGATCGATCCGCAATCCGAACAGGTGGTATGACGCGGAGCCCCCACATGACCATGAGCCCGTCACGCGCATTCAAGCTTTTCGGCACCGAGGAGCCCGTGCCCGAGACGCCACTGCTGCGGGCGGGGCCGCTGGAAGCGAGCTTCGATGCCGGCAACCTGCGCCACATCAAGCTGGGCGGGCGGGAGGCCATCCGCGCGATCAGCTACATCGTGCGGGACCGCAACTGGGGCACCTACAACCCCGAGATCACCAACCTGAAGATCGACCAGGGCGCTGCCGGGTTCCGGGTCAGCTACGATGCCGTCTGCAGCGACGATGCGCAGTCGTTCGTCTACCGGGCGGTGATCGCGGCCGACGAGCAGGGCAATCTCAGCTTCACCGCCGACGGCGAGGCGCAGACCGATTTCACCACCAACCGCACCGGCTTTGTCGTGTTGCATCCGGTCGATGGTGTCAGCGGGGCGCCGGTGGAGGTACTGCATGTCGACGGGACAGTCGAGCGGAGCCGCTTCCCGGAGCTGATCGATCCGACCTGTCCGTTCCAGGACATCCGCGCCCTGACTCATGAGGTGCTGCCGGGCGTGCGAGTGGCCTGCCGGATGGAGGGCGACACGTTCGAGATGGAGGACCAGCGCAACTGGATGGACGCCTCCTACAAGACCTATGTCCGCCCGCTGGCCCTGCCGTGGCCGTACACGATCGAGCGCGGGCAGCGCTTCACGCAGAGCGTTTCACTTTCCGTCGAAGGGGCGCTGCCATCACCGTCGACGGCAGGTTCGGTTCCGGTCATCGTCACCATCGGCGATGCGACCGAGGCACGGATGCCGGCCATTGGCTTGGCGCTGCCGGCGGAGCACGTAAAAGCCGCATTGGCGCATGCGGAGTTGCTGCGGACGGCATCGCCGGCGTTTATGGTTGCCGAGTTCGACGCCCGCAAGGGCCATGCCGCCGCGTTGGTCCATGACTATGGAGAGATCGCACGCCGCATCGGTGCCGAACTGGTGCTTGAGGTGGTGCTGCCGTGTCTCGACGATGCCGGTCAGCCGACCGACGATCCAGACGTGTTGCGTAAGGACCTGCATTACGTCCAGGCCCAGATCGAGCGGTCAGGCGTACGGCCGGCGCGCGTTGCAGTTTCCCCAGCCTGCGATCTCAAATGCACACTACCAGGCAGCATCTGGCCTAAGGCGCCGGCATGGGAGGAACTCGCGGCCGCAGCGAAAGCCGCGTTCCCCGGCCTGCCCGTTGGTGGCGGCATGTTCAGCTATTTCACCGAGCTGAACCGCAAGCGGCCGCCTGCCGGCCACTTCGACTTCATCTGTCATACGACCTGTCCCTTGGTGCATGCCGGTGATGACCTGTCGCTGACCGAAGGACTTGAGGCGCTTCCCTATATTCTGGCCAGTACCCGGGCTTTTGCCGGTGGTGCGCCCTACTGGCTGTTCCCGACGACGATCGCGATGCGGCAGAATCCCTACGGTGCCGCTCCTGCCGAGAACCCGAACGGCGGTCGGGTCGCGATGGCGCGCATCGATCCGCGCGAGCACGCCCTGATCGGCGCCGCTTGGTACGCCGGCTATCTGGCTCGGGTCGCCGCCGGTGGGATGGCCGGCGTGACCCTGGCGGCGGCTGCCGGGCCATCCGGAATCGTCGGTGCCGACGGCGGGCGGGTCCATCCCATCTACCATATCATTCGTGGCCACACGGCCCTTGCCGGCGGCTTGGTCATGGCCGCCACGAGCAGCGCGCCGCGCAACGTTCAGGCATTGGCCGTGCGGACCGGCACCGACCTGCACCTCTGGTTGACAAATCTGACAGGCAAATCACAGGAGGTCCGGCTCGAAGGGGTCGCACCCGGGACGACGTTCCAACTGCTCGACGTGGCGAGCGTCGAGGCGTTGGCTGATGATCCCAAACGCATCGGCGATAAGTGTCGGCCGATGGTGGGATCCTCGATCGTCCTGCCGCCTTATGCCGTAGCCTCGTTCCGGACCCCTCTCGCCTGAGCGAACATCAGCCGGCAAACCGGCACGATAGCGTTCCCGGCACGTCGACCTCGATGGCAAGGATCGCACCCTCACCCGAGTTGCCCGCGAGCTGCTCCTCGCTCAGCCCGAAGCGGGCGGACGTGACATAGAGCGTCTTCAGGTCGGGGCCGCCGAAGCAGCAGCAGGTCGGGTTGGTCACCGGTAGCTCGACGACGCGATCGACCCGACCGTCGGGAGCGAAGCGAACAAGGCAGCTGCCGGCGAAGCGGGCGTTCCAGAGATAACCCTCGCTGTCGATGGCCGAGCCGTCGCAGAAGCCTGGTAACGGTTCGTCGCTGAAGACGCGTCGGGTTCCCAGGCTACCGTCACTCTCCACGGCAAAGGCCGAGATCACCCCTGTGAGCGTGTCGGCGAACAGCAGGGTGCGCCCGCCATCGGTCCAGGCCAATGTGTTCGACAGCCCCACGCCGTCGACCTCCCGCGTCGCGCTGCCGTCAGGACGGACGCGGTACAGCGCTCCCGTGCTGCCGGTCATTTCCCGGGCCGAGCCGTCCGCGTGAAGATTGTTGTCCATGGTGCCCAGCCAGAAATCGCCGCTCGCATCGCATTTGGCTTCGTTGCTCCGATTGTCGGGGCGATCGGCGTCAGGTCGGCAGAAAAGGGTGAGTTTACTGTCACGCGGGTCGAGGAAGTAGAGCCCGTCGCGCATCGCCAGCAACGCTCCCCCACCGCGCCGGAGCACGACTGCCGACGGGAAGTCCGGAACAGTCCACGCCTGCCGCGCACCCGTTGCTGGCACCCAGCGCTGGACGGCCTTGCCAGTGATGTCCACCCACCACAGGGCCCGCGCCACCTCGTCCCAGAAAGGGCCCTCGCCGACCCCGTCGCGCGAGTTGACAGCGACTTCGATCCTCATGCTCCCATCCCGTTCCTGCGGTTCTTTTGCATAAATGTAGGAAACGCGAGACATAGAGCTCGGGCAAGGATGGTGATCAAGAGGCGGCTCGAAAAGGTCCTAGGCCGAACGAACAGCACAGCTTCACTGCTGGCCAAAGCCGGTGATGGCGACGTTCTGCGCAGTGTAGCAGGGGCTGTGATGCAGCTGCTGATGCAGATTGACGTGATCCGGCGGCGCGCCGCGGTCGTGTCCCGCCTGATGGTGTAGCTCGGCGGTAGCGATGCCGCTCGCGAGCGCGCCCAAAGCACGCTGGT
>JAPJRA010000057.1:0-6941 GCA_030824835.1 Geminicoccaceae bacterium
GCCCGAGCAGGATCAGGATGTCGCCGGCCGGTCCGGGCCGGCGCCATCCAGATCCAGCTCGGGCGGCGCGGCATAGTGCAGGAGCTGATCATCCGTGCCCTGAAGCAGGCGGGCGTCCCGGTGGCCGGCGCCGACCGCCTGGCGCTGCGCGATCACATCGCTGTCCAGGATCTGGTCGCACTCGGCCGGGCGATGCTGCTGCCTGAGGACGACCTCAACCTCGCCTGCCTGCTCAAGAGCCCCCTGGTCGGGCTGGACGAGCAGGCGCTGTTCGACCTTGCCTGGAACCGCGGCGCCGACAGCCTGATCGAGCGCCTGCGGGCAGCCGCCGAAGTGGAGCCACGGCGGTTCGCCGTCGCCTACGCCAGGCTCGCCAGCTGGCTGCAGCGGGCCGATTTCATGCCGCCGTTCGAATTCTACGCCTGGGTGCTGGGTGCGGATGGAGGCCGGCGGCGGATGCTGGCCCGCCTGGGGCCGGATGCGGTGGAGCCGATCGAGGCCTTCCTCGGCCAGACCCTGGCCTACGAGCAGGGGCACCCTGCGGCCATGGAGGGCTTCCTGCACTGGCTGGGCCTCGACAGCGGCGTGCTCAAGCGCGACGCCGAGAAGGTCCGCGACATGGTGCGCCTCGCCACCGTGCACGGCGCCAAAGGGCTGGAGGCGCCGATCGTGATCCTGGCCGATGCCGGCCCACGTGGCCGTTCGCAGCGTGGGCGGCTGTTGTGGAGCGAGCCCGTGGCGGACGGGACCGGTGTCGAGCTGCCGTTCTGGCGCGCCGCCAGGGCCGATCGCGACGGCCTGACCGAGCGGATCGCGCAGCGCGAAGACGCGCGCGACCTCGAAGAGCGGCGCCGTCTGCTCTATGTCGCCCTGACCCGCGCCCGCGACCGTCTCTATGTGGCCGGGTGGCTGCCACGCCGGGCCGCTGCTACCGAGGTGGAGAGCGACGCCACCTCGGAGCCCAGCTGGCATGAGTTGGTGGCCCGCGCCCTGCGAGGTATCGCGGAGACCGAGACCTTCGAGCTGAATCTGGGCGAGAGCTTTGCCGGTGTTGGACTACGTCTCCGGCGCGGCGCAGCCGCGGGCGAACCCAATGCGGCCGACGAACAGACACCACCCCCGGCCCCGCTGCCAAACTGGGCACGAGCCGCCGTGAGCGCCGAACCGGCACCCATGCCCATGCTGGCACCCTCCCGTGGCGAAGGCGACGTGGAGGCAGTTCTTGGTTCCGGCGCCGGCTCCGTCGATCCCATACGGTTCCAGCGTGGTCTGCTGATCCATCGACTGATCCAGTTACTGCCCGATCTGGCGGCAGCCGACCGGACGGCCGCCGGCGGGCGGCTGCTTCAGGGTCTTGCACCGGAACTTCCCGCCGCCGATCGCGACGAGCTGGTGCGGCAGGTCGTGGATCTCCTGGCCCGACCCGAGTTCGGCGCGGTTTTCGGCGCGGGCAGCAGAGCCGAGCAACCGATTTGCGGTGTGGTGGCCGGACGCGCGATCTTCGGGCAGATCGACCGGCTGGTCGTGACCGAGCGCGAGGTCCTTTTGGTCGACTGCAAGAGCAACCGCACGCCGCCAGCGACGGTCGCCGGGGCTCCTCTCGCCTATCTGCGTCAACTCGCGGCCTACCGGGCGCTGCTGAAGAAGATCTACCCGGACAGGCCGGTGCGGGCCGCCTTGCTCTGGACCGAAGCGCCGCGGTTGGACGAGGTGCCGCCGTCGCTGCTCGACCAACACGCACCCCATGCAGACCCCACCGCTTGACGATGGCGGATGCGGGTACCTACTCTATACGGCAACAAAGGCGCATGTGCGCCTCATTGGGACAGCACCGGAAACAGCCCATGGCCGTGAATCAGACCTCCGACACCGCGTTCGAGGCGGACGTGCTGAAGTCGGACAAGCTCGTGCTCGTCGACTTCTGGGCCGAATGGTGCGGCCCCTGCAAGATGATTGCTCCGCACCTCGAGGCATTGGCGGCCGAACTCGGCGACCAGCTAGAGGTGATCAAGGTCAATATCGACGACAACCCACTGACGCCGACCCGCTACGGTGTCCGCGGCATTCCGACGCTGATGCTGTTCAAGAACGGCGAGGTAGCCGCAACCAAGGTTGGTGCTTTGCCCAAGAGCAAGCTCATGGAGTGGGTCCAGGAGAGCATCTGACCGCAGCGTCGCTGCCCTGCCGATCCGCGACGAGGCGGGGCCGCCGCCGCTGTCAGGTCATCATGTACGAATCTCTGGACGACTTTCTAGGTGAGCATCCGCTTACCGAATCTATCGATCTGCTGCTGCCCGATCTGTCCGGCGTGCTGCGTGGCAAGCGGCTGCCACCCGATGGTGTCCGCACCGCGCTGGGCGGCGAGTCGTTCTTCACGACGACGCTCTATTCCGTCGACACGGCCGGCGCGAATGTTGCAGAGAGTGGTCTGGTATGGGAGGCCGGCGACGCCGACCGCCCCTTGCGGCTCGACCCACGTACACTGCGCCCGGTACCGTGGCGTGCTGGCGGCGCGCAGATCATCGGCGGGTTGGCCGAGACCGACGGCAGCGGCTTCTTTGCCGACCCCCGACGGGTGCTGGCCGATGTCGCCGCCGGTTTCGCGCCGCTGGGGCTGACACCGGTCACCGCGCTCGAGTTCGAGTTCTATCTGATCGACGGCGCCAATGGCGAAGGCGGTGCCCCGCTCGTGCCGCACTCCGCCCGGCTAGGCTACCGCCCGGCCGAGACGGAGGTATTCGCACCGGAGCGGATGGAGGACCAGGAGCCGTTCTTCGAGCTCGTCGAGCGCTACTGCGAGGCGCAGGAGATCCCGATCAAGGGTGCTCTATGCGAGTTCGCACCCGGACAGTTCGAGATCAATCTGGGCCATGGCGCCGACATGGTGGCGGCGGCCGACCAAGGGGTGATGCTCAAACGCTGCATCAAGGCCGCGGCACGTGCCACCGGCCAGCGTGCCACCTTCATGGCCAAGCCGTACGCCGAGCAGAGCGGTAGCGGGCTGCACGTGCATCTGAGCCTGGTCGATGCCGAGGGTCGCAATCTCTTCGGGCAGACCGAGCATGGTGAGCAGCATCTGCGCCATGCCGTTCGGGGGCTGCAGGACCTGATGCCGGAATCGACGCTCCTGTTCGCGCCCAACGCCAACGGCTACCGCCGCCTGCGGCCGATGACCTACGCCCCGACCGCGCCCACCTGGGGCTGGAACAACCGGACGGTGGCGCTGCGCATTCCGCCCGGCGGCCCCGCGGCGCGGCGGATCGAGCATCGCGTCGCCGGCGCCGACGCCAACCCCTATCTCGTGTTGGCGGCTGTGCTCGCGGGCGTGCTGCATGGGCTGGCGCACCGGAAAGAGCCGACGCCCGCGATCGAGGGCAACGCCTACGCCCAGCCCCAACCCAGCCTGCCCCTGACGTGGGAGGCCGCGATTGACGCCTTTCGCGCCGGATCGTTGCTGCACGAATGGTTCGGCCAGCCGTTCTGCAAGCTGTTCGCCGCCTGCCGTCAGGCCGAGCGCGACCGGTTCCACGGCCGCATCACGCCTACCGAATATGAGTGGTACCTGACGACCGTGTAACCACGACAGAAGGTCGAGCGTCGGGCGGCATCCACCGCTCGAGCCAGAGCTCAGTCGCTAAATTCGGCAGCGTGGGCAGGCGGCCCGCTGCTCCGCCGCGCCTAGCGATATGGGGTTGTCCCGCGTGTGCCGCACCTGCTCCATGCCCCTGCCGTCCTGCGGCTGGAATTTGGCGCTGGCGGCACCTCTACCCCCATCCGACTGGGCCTCCGCGAACCCCGCCCGCGCCGGCTTGCCCAATTGGGACGCCAGAATGCCGCCATAGGCCAAGCCACAAGCCAGCAGCGCCCCAAGTATAACGGTCCTGGTCTGCATAAATTACTCCCTGATCAACTACTCTCAGCTGGACACGTCTTCTTACCAAAGATGAAGAAAAACGGTCGTTAGCGATTACGACAGTATTAGGTGCACTTGGTCACGAGTACCCAAGCGTCACCGCTCGACACTAGAGTCGAGATTCGTACTGCGACGACGACAACAGATAAGCCGACGGAAAATGAAAATCATTGATTCTTTGTGTATTTTCCTGGCATTTCCACAGCAACGGCGGTCCTATTAATGGGTAAGGTCTCCAAGTGGTCATACGCATCGATCGGAAGTTGAGCCTGACCGCCTCCCTGCTCGGCGCTGGGACCCGCAAGGAGTTGGCTGCAGCGTTCCGGCGCGTCAACCCGGCCACGGAGTTCGACCTACAGCGGGCGCACAAATGGCTGCAGGGCCGCGCACAGCCACGCGGACGGCGGATCTACGAGGATCTGGCTCTATTGCTGGACATAGGTCGTTCCGCAGATTGGATTGCCGAGTGCGACGTCGACACGCTCGTCGATGAGATCTGCCACCGGCACGGCCTTGCGCGCGAGCCGTTGCTGCGGCGCGCGGAAGCGTTTCGCGGCGCCAACCACAACGACGATCGGCATGAGCGGGAGCTCGATCTCGCCGGGAGCTATGTCTGCTACTCGCATGCCTGGTCGCCCTATTTTCGCGGCCGGCTGGTACGAGGGACTCTGTCGATCACTGCGGACGGCCGGACGCTGCATCCGGCCTGTACCTACACCGAGACGTTACCGATCGGACAGCTGCGCTATGCCGGGACAATGGTGTCGGCAGACCGGGATCTGCACATTCGGCTGCGCGCTGAGCGAGGGCCGCCGCAGTTGCTGCTATGGCTGTTTGAGCCGACACCCCCGGTAAGCGTCCTGGGCGGCGTGATGTGCGGCACCACGGTCCTGAGCGCGGCACCCGACCTTTCCATCACGCGGATCATCGGCATCAGACTGCTGGCACCCGGAGCCGCGCCGGCGACAACCGAGGCCTATCTGCAGCCGGGCGCGTCGCTGGCTGGCGACCTCACCGGCGCGGGGTTCGAAATCGATGCGCCGGCCGCCGTCGACGCCGCGTTGGCCAGGTTCCTGACGCCCCTCGGCCATGATGGGTTCGATCAGGTGAGCGTCGCCAGCTACCGGGAGGTCGTCGAGCTGTTCGACCGGTCGTGGCTGGAACGCGGCCAGCGGCGGCCGCTGGCGGGAAGCGAGCCCGACAGGACCGAAGCGCAGGTCTGAGCCGGCCTAGCCTACCGTGCCGCAGCCTCCGCAGCGGCGCGCAGCTGGCTCAAGGTCGTGCGCGGCGTGATCGCTTCGGGGTCGAGGATCAGGTGCAGCAGCGCCGGGCCGCCGGATGCCAGCGCGCCATCGAAGGCGGCGCCGAACGCCTCCGTGGTCTCGACCCTGGCGCCGAAGGCGCCATAGGCCCGGGCCATGGCAGCGAAGTCGGGGTTCTTCAGCGCGGTGCCGCAGACACGGCCGGGATGCTCGCGCTCCTGATGCATGCGGATAGTACCGTACATGCCATTGTCGACGACCACGACGATGACTGCCACGCCATACTGCATAGCGGTGGCCAACTCTTGTCCGGTCATCAGAAAGCAGCCGTCGCCGGCGAAGCAGACCACCGACCTGTCCGGGTGGCGAAGCTTGGCCGCGATCGCCGCCGGCAGCCCGTAGCCCATCGAGCCCGATGTGGGTGCCAGCTGCGTACCGAGACCGCGATAGGTGAAGTGGCGGTTGGCCCAGATCGCATAGTTGCCGGCGCCATTGGTGACGATCGTGCCGGCCGGCAGGCGCGCGCCGAGCCCGGCCACGATGTCGCCGAGCTGCAGTCGGCCGGCGATCCTGGTCGGCGCGCGCCAGGCGAGTTCCTCCTCATGCGCATCGGCGGTGCCAGCGGCCCAAGGGCGGTGCGCCGGCGGGATCAGCTCCGCGGCCGCCGTCGCGAACGCATCGAGGCCGGAGGGGATCGCCAGGTCCGCCTGATAGACGGCGCCGAGCTCCGCGGGATCGTTGTGGACATGGACGAAGGTCTGGCGCGGGCGGGGCAGGTCGAAGAGGCTGAAACCCTGCCCGGTGGTCTCACCGAGGCGGCTGCCGATGGTGACGACGAGGTCGCTCGCCGTGATTCGGGCAACAAGCTTGGGGTTGGGGCCGAGGCCGATATGGCCGGCGTAGCAGCGATGGTCATTGTCCAGCAGATCCTGGCGGCGGAAGCCGCAGGCGGCGGGCAGATCATGCGATTCGAGAAATCGCGCCAGCGCCGCGACGCCGACCTCGCTCCAGCCGCCGCCGCCCAGTATGACGCAGGGCCGCTCGGCGACGGCCAGCAAGCGGCGCAGCTCGGCCAGCGCCTCGGGAGCCGGGGCAGCCTCGACCGCCAGCGCCCGCCTGCCGTCGGCAACGACCACCTCGTCGAGAAGCATGTCCTCGGGCAGCGCCAGCACCACCGGGCCGGGCCGGCCAGCAGTGGCGGTGGCGAAGGCACGATGGAGAAACTCGGGAAGCCGGCCGGCATCGTCGATCTCGGCCACCCACTTGGCCATGCCGCCGAACATCTGTCGGTAGTCGACCTCCTGCCATGCGTCTCGCCCGCGGCTGTTACGGGCGATCTGCCCGATCAGCAGGACCATCGGGATGCTGTCCTGCTGCGCGATGTGCACGCCTGCGCTGGCGTTGGTGGCCCCCGGCCCGCGGGTGACGATGGCGACGCCGGGCCGGCCCGTGAGCTCACCCCACGCCGCCGCCATCATCGCAGCCCCGCCTTCCTGGCGGCAGATCACGAAGCGGATCTCCGGTGTGTCGTGCAACGCGTCCAGGACCTCGAGGTAGCTCTCGCCAGGGACACCAAAAGCGACCTCGACACCCTGGATGCGGAGCTGATCGACGAGAATCCGCCCACCACTCCTGACCGTGCCACTCATGCCGCCCCTCCCGCCGAGTATGCGATGAAGCCTCGCACCGCCGCCTCCCGGGCTAGCCGCACCGGCCTTGACAGGCAAGCCAAGCTTGGCCATGCGCACGCTTGGTCGACCGGAGTG
>JAPJRA010000057.1:6951-9264 GCA_030824835.1 Geminicoccaceae bacterium
AGTGACCTGAAGCGTGAGCGACAAACCCTTCGCCGCGGTCGGCGCTTATCGGCTGCGCATCGCGTTCACCTACGCGTTGACGCTGCTCGAGAACCTGATCGAGCTGCTCTATCCCTGGGCGACTGGTATCGCGATCGATGGGCTGCTGGGGCACGGCGGCTGGCAGGCACTAGTGCCGCTGGCGGTGATCTGGCTGGTGCATGTCGCGGCGGGAATCGGACGGCATCTCTATGATACGCGGCTGTTCACGCGCATCTATGCCGAGCTCGTCACCGCCATGGTGCTGCGGCAGCGCGCCGAAGGAGCGGGCACCGCGGAGGTAGCGGCCCGCGCAGCAATGGGCCGCGAGCTCGTGGACTTCTTCGAGCACGACGTCCCGGCGATCGCCAAGGCAGCGCTCGGCCTGCTCGGCGGGGTAGCCATGCTGTATCTCTATGATCCGGTCACCGGGCTCGTGATGACGGGGCTGCTCGTGCCAATCGCCCTGGTCAACCGTATTTACGGCCGGCATGCGCGACGGCTGAACCGTGGCCTGAACGACGAGACCGAGCGGGAGGTGGACGTGATCGCGGCGGCCACGGGCTCGCGCACCCGCGCTCATTTCCAATCGCTGCGGCGATGGCGCGTGCAGATCTCCAACGCGGAGGCCGCCACCTGGAGCATCGTCCAGCTCCTGGGCATGGCCGCGGCGATGCTGGTCCTGGTGCGGGCAACCGGCCGGCCGCTGGTCCAGGCGGGCGAGATCTACGCGATGATCGCCTACCTCTGGCGCGTGCTGGAAAGCCTCGACGAGGTGCCGCTGATCGTCCAGCAGGTGGGGAGGCTGCTCGATATCCAGCGACGCATCGCCCAGCGTGGCGTGGGCTAGCGGCCGATCGGGAAGCGCGGCAGCGTCAGGTTGCGGTTGACATCGGCGCAGAGCAGCAGACCGAGGCTGCAGACCAGGGTCAGCATGGCAGTGCCGCCGTAGGAGATCAGCGGCAGCGGCACGCCGACCACCGGAATAAGCCCGGTGACCATCGACACATTGATGGCAACATAGGTGAACAGGTTCATCACCACGCCGATCGCCAGCAGGCGCGCATATTGGCTCGGCGCCCTGGCGGCGATCGCCAGACCCAACAGGAGCACGGCCAGGAACAGGCCCAGCACGGTGACGCTGCCGACCAGGCCCAGCTCCTCGGCCAGCATCGTGAACGCGAAATCGGTCTGCTTCTCGGGCAGGAAGCTGAGCTGGGCCTGGGTCCCGTGCAGGAAGCCCTTGCCCCACAGGCCACCCGAGCCCAGCGCTATCTTGGACTGGATGATGTGGTAGCCGGCGCCCAGCGGGTCGGCCTCGGGGTCGAGGAAGGTGAACACGCGCTGGCGTTGATAGTCGTGCAGATTGCCCCAAAGGACGGGCAGTGCGCCGGCACCGAGAGCGCCCACCGCGACGAACTTCCAGATCCGTACACCAGCCATAAACAGCATGGCGGTGCCGCTGATCAGCAGCGTCGCCGCCGTGCCGAGATCGGGCTGTACCAGTACCAGCCCGCACGGGACCAGGATCAACAGCAGGGCCGGCACGAGCACCGCGACCCGGCGCAGATCGTCGAGGTAGGCCGAATGAAAGTAGCGCGCCAGGGCCATGACCAGGGCCACCTTCATCAGCTCCGACGGCTGCAGCTGGACCAGCCCCAGATCGAGCCAGCGCTGGGCGCCCTTGTTGATCTCACCCAGCACGTCGACGGCCGCGAGCATGGCGAGCACGCCGCCATAGAACAGGTAGGAGAGGCGGAACCAGAGCCGCAGGTCGACCAGGGCCAGGGCCACCATCAGCGGCAGGCCCACCGCCAGCCGAACGCCGTGCTTCCAGGCCCAGGGGCCGTGCGAGCCGCCGCCGGCCGAGTAGAGCATGCCGTAGCCGATCAGGCCGATCACCAGCAGCACCGCCACTAGGGGCCAGTGCAGCAGCCGCAGCTTCTCGCCGAGCGACAGCTCGGTCGTGCGCAGCCCGGCCCGCGCCGTGCCGATCATGTGGCGGCCACGGGCTGCGGGACGATGGTGCCGGGTGTTAGCTCGAGAGCCTTGCGCATGATGTCACGCCCGATCGGTGCGGCCACCTTGGCGCCGCCCTGGCCATGCTCGACCACCACCGATATGGCATAGCGCGGTGCCGCGTAGGGAGCGAAGCACACGAACAGGGCGTGGTCGCGGTCGACCCAGGCGACGTCCTTGCGCTTGTGCAGCCCGGCCGCGCGCTCCGCGCGCGAGATGCGGCGCACCTGGGCGGTGCCGGTCTTGCCGCCCAGCTCGATGCCCGGCAGTCCCAGG
>JAPJRA010000057.1:9274-11014 GCA_030824835.1 Geminicoccaceae bacterium
ATCGGCCGGTGGCTGCACCAGCCACGGCTTGACCGCGAGCCCACCATTGGCCAGCCGCGCCACCATCACCGCCAACTGCAGCGGCGTGGCCAGCACGTAGCCCTGGCCGATGCCGCAGACCAGTGTCTCGCCCTTGTGCCAGCTCTGGCCGAGCGCCGCCTTCTTCCAGGCCGTGCTCGGGATCAATCCAGGTTGCTCGCTGGGCAGATCGATCTCCAGCCGGTGCCCCAGCCCGAAGCGGGCGGCCATGGCGGCGATGGCGTCGATCCCAACCCTCCGCGCCATGTCGTAGAAGTAGCAGTCGCAGGACTGACCCAAGGCCTGCACCATGTCGAGCCTACCGTGCCCATGCTCCTTCCAGCAGTGGAACACGGCCGAGCCCAGCCGCACGTATCCGGGGCAGACGACCTGAGCCGTCGGCGCGACACCGGCCTCCAGCGCTGCCAGCGCCGTCATCATCTTGAACGTCGAGCCCGGCGGGTACTGGCCATGGATGCACTTGTTCACCAGCGGTGTTCTCGGGCTGTCGCGCAGTTCGCCCCAGGCACTTTGCTTCAAACCGCTGGCGAACGCCGCCGGGTCGTAGCTCGGCACCGATGCCAGGGCGAGCACGCCACCGGTGTCGACGTCCACGACGACGGCGCTGGCCGAAAGCTCCGCGGCCAGCCGCTCGACGCAGAAGCGCTGCAGATCGAGATCCAGGCCGAGCCGGACATCCTCGCCGGGTACGCCATCGTTGCGCTGCAGCTCCCGGATCTCGCGGCCGATGGCGTTGACCTCGACCCGACTCAGGCCCGCCCGGCCTCGTAGCACTCGATCATAGGTGCGCTCAATGCCGCTCTTGCCGATCCTGAACTCCGGCAGCTGCAGCAGCGGATCGTCGGCCGTGGCCTGCTCGGCCGGGCTGACGGCGCCGACATAGCCCAGCACGTGGGCCAGCATGTCACCGTAGGGATATTCGCGCAGCAGGCCTGATTCGAGCGCAACACCCGGGAGCTCGGGCGCATGCACGGCGATGGCCGCCACCTCGTCCCAGCTTAGGTCCGCACGGACCGTGATCGGCACGAACGCGCGCCGCGCCCGGGCCTCCGCCATGACGCTGTCGACCCGCGCCGGCGGCAGGTCGACCAGCGCGGCTACCCTTGCCAGCGTGTCACGCAGGTCCCCCGCCTGCTCGCGCACCACCTGCAGGCGGTAGGTCGGCACGTTCCGGGCCAAGGGGCGCCCGTGCCGATCGAGGATGCGGCCGCGTGGCGGCACCAAGAGGCGCTGGTTGGCGCGATTATCCTCCGCCAGGAGCGCATATTCGGCGCTGTGCCGGACCTGCAGGTCATATAGCCTTGCCGCCAGAGCGGCGAAGAAGGCGACCTGGACACCGCCGACGAAAAGCGCGCGCCGGGCGAAGGTGCGGCTACGATCAGCTTCTTGCTGCATGTGGGGGGTCCGCCAGATGACGCTGCAGGCCCGTCAGCAGCCAGCCGATCAGGGGATATGCCGCGAAGGTGAGGCCTGCCTCGATCAGCAATGGCTCGACCGGGAACAAGCGACCCCAAAACAGGACGGCCAGCGCCCAGCGCAGCCCGGCCAGCGCGAGCACCACCGGCAGGAAGCAGGCCCAGATCACCGCGAACGGCTGTGCCAGCAGGAAGCGCTGGCCCGACAGCAGAAAGCCGCGCACCAGCAGCAGCGTCAACGCGGTGAGCCCCAGCGGCAGGCCACCCACCGCATCCAGCACGACGC
>JAPJRA010000058.1 GCA_030824835.1 Geminicoccaceae bacterium
CACCAAGGAGGATCAGTGGAAGAACTTGATGGACATGCAGATCTACCTCGGCAACGTGAAGGGTGACATCCCGATGGCCGAGATCATCGACAACTCGTTCGCCGAGAAGGCTGTCGCGCAGCTGGGCGGCTGAACCAGCATGGCGTTGGAGGCTGCAACGGCCGTTCGTCTGCCAGCGGCGGGACCATCCGTCCCGCCGCTGGTCGCCGCTGGCGTCCGCAAGGTCTATGATGATGGCTGGCACCAGGTGCCGGTTATCGCCGACCTGTCGTTCCGCCTGGAAGCAGGCACCATTGTCAGCATCGTCGGCCCGTCCGGCTGCGGCAAGACCACGCTGCTCAATGTGCTCTCCGGCCTGATCGCACCGACGGCCGGCTCGATCAGCTGGTACGGCCGGCAACTCCAGGGCATGCCGCCCCAGGTTGGCTACATGTTGCAGAAGGATCTTCTCTTTCCCTGGCGGACTGCACTTGCCAACGTGATGCTCGGACTCGAGATCAAGGGTGTCCCTCGGGCCGAGGCGAGCGAGCGGGCGCATGTGCTGCTGGACCAGCTGGGCCTGCACGGCTTTGCGTCGCACTACCCGTCGACCTTGTCGGGTGGCATGCGCCAGCGTGTTGCCCTGGCGCGCACGCTGGTCAACGACCCGCAGGTCCTTCTGCTCGACGAGCCGTTCGCGGCGCTGGACTTCCAGACCAAGCTCGTGATCGAGAGCGATACGGCGCAGCTGGTACGCAGCCAGCGTCGCTCCGTGCTGCTGATCACCCATGATATCGAGGAGGCCGTCTCGCTCTCCGATCGGGTCATCGTCCTCAGCCGACGGCCGACGCGGATTCGCTCCGTCTACGACGTCGAGCTGGGTGCCGACCGTACCGACATGATGGCGGCCCGGGACAGTCACAACTTCACCGACTATGTCCGCAGCATCTGGCGTGATCTCGAGGTCGGCCGCGCATGAACACGCCTCAGGAGCTCGCCGTGCCGTCGACAATGAACGGCCGCAGGCGGCTGCAGCTCGCCCGGCTGAAGCAGCGCGGCTACGTGCTGCTGTGCCAGCTCCTCATCCTGGCAGTGGGCTTGGGCCTGTGGGAGTACGCCACCGCCTGGAACAGGCAGGCGGCCTTCCTGTTCGGCTCGCCCAGCGCCATTGGCGGCTTCCTGGTGAAGATGTGGCAGGACGGCAGTCTCGTCCGCGACACTTGGGTCACCGGCCTCGAGACCATCCTGGGCTTCCTCGCCGGTAACATCCTGGGCACGGTCCTCGGCCTGTCCTTGTGGTACTCGCTGTTCGTCTCGCGCGTCTTCCAGCCGTTCATTGTGGCCCTGGGCTCGATTCCGATCATCGCCCTGGCACCGATCGTGATCATCTGGTTCGGCACCGGGCTCGCCTCGAAGATTGCGATGTCGACGCTGTCGGTGGTGATCGTAGCGCTGGTCACTTCCTACAAGGGGGCGATGAGCGTGGATCCGGACCAGATCAACCTGATGCGCACGCTGGGGGCCAGCAAGCGGCACATCTTCCATAAGCTGGTGGTCCCGGCCTCGTTGACCGACATCTTCGCCGGTCTCAAGCTGACGGTCGGTTTCGCGCTGATCGGCGCCATCGTCGGCGAGTTCATGTCGTCGTCCGAAGGACTGGGCCATGCCATCTTCAAGGCCGGCAGTCTTTACATCATACCGAAGGTCTTCGCGGCCCTGGTCGCGACCATCGCCCTGGCCCTGGTGCTGGCTTGGGCGGTTGGCAAGCTCGAGCACGTGTTGACACCGTGGCGCCGCGAGGGCTGAGGTGTCCGCCAGATCAGGGAGGATTCGATGAGCACGCTGCTGGTCTCCAAGGAAGGGGCGATCAAGTACGCGCTGTCGGCGAACGACGGTTTCGTCGCCGCGGTCGACCCGGGCCAGACCTTCAAGGTCGAGTGCGCGATCAACGTCAATGACGGCACAATCCGGCATGTCGGCCAGCAGCTCACGCCGGCCGACGTCACGCTGCCGTTCGTCAACGGCGCCACCGGCCCGATCGAGGTCAGGGGTGCCAAGCCTGGCGACATGCTGACCGTCGAGGTGCTGGACATGAAGGTCGAGGGCCTGGGCTTCAGCTCGCTGTGGCCCGGCATCGGCATCTTTCCCGACTGGGTCCGGCACAAGGAGTTCGGGATCAAGACCCAGGTGGTCGAGGTCAAGGACGGGATCGTGCACTGGAACGATAAGCTCAAGCTGCCGGTGCGCCCGATGATCGGCGTGATCGGGGTCGCGCCGGTGCACGGTGCGGTGCTCACCGTCGACAACGGGACGCATGGCGGCAATCTCGATGTGCAGGAGATCACCACCGGCAACAAGATCATGCTACGGGTCCATCATGACGGCGCCCATCTGTTCCTCGGCGACTGCCACGCCATCCAAGGCGACGGCGAATGCGTCGGCATGGGGGCCGTCGAGATCGCGGCCGAGCTCGAGGTGCGGGTCAGCCTGTCGCCCGCGCCTGCCCGCTTGAACTGGCCGCGCATCGAGACGCCCACCCACTATTGCGCCGTCGGCTGCGCCCGGCCCCTGGAGGACGCGATGCGGATCGCGTTCGAGGAGTTGATCAACTGGATGGAGGAGGACTGGGGTATCCCGGCCGCGGACGCCTATCTGCTGCTGGCCCAGGTCGCCGAGGCGCGCTGCACCCAGATGGTCAATCCCAAATACACCTATATCTGCAAGATCTCGAAGGAGATCCTGGCGGCCTTCCGGTAGGACATGCCGCGTATCATGCGCTGGAACGGCCGGCAGGCGCCGCTTAGCCTGGGGAGTCGAACGGCTTGATCGACAGGCACACCGACAGGATCTCGACCTCGCCCGGCGATGCGGCGACGAAGGCGTGGCGCATGGTGCTGTCGAGGTAGCAGCTGTCGCCCTCGCTCAGCAGCATGGGCGCGTAGTGCTCGGTGTGAAACGCGAGCGTGCCCTTGAGCACGTAGATGAACTCTTCCCCGTCGTGGATGCTCCACTCGTCGGACGGCGGGGGCTCGTGGTTGCGGATAGTCATCCGCAACGGCACCATCACCTTCTGCGTCAGCTCGGTGGAATGGACCCGGTAGTCATAGTGCGCGGTCCGGAAAAGTTCGGCATCCCCGGCCCTGGTCGAGGTCAGCCGCGCGGTGACGGGTCGCGCCCGGCCCGAGCCCTCCATCATCTGGACGAAATTGATCTGCAGGCAGCGGGCGATGCGCAGCAGCGTATCGAAGCTCGGGCGCGACTGGCCCTTCTCGATCTTCGAGATGGCCGCGATCGAGACACCGCTTCGCTTGCTGAGCTCCTCAAGTGTCCAAGCCCGGGCCGTGCGAAGCGCCCGGATCTCCTCGCCGAGGAGCGGGCTCGCTGGCACGCCCTCGCTCGGCTCCGCATGGTCGGAGGCTGGCTTCCTGCTCAATGACTGCACCGTCCAATGATGTCTGACACGAGAGCGTCGAGGCGGTCGGGCCCCTCGCGGCGCTGACGAATCGATTCGGCCACGAGGCGCTCACCTTCGCTTGGCGGGATCTCCCGGTCCTCGCGGACCCAGGCCGATACGATCGCCACGTCGACTTCGGGGTGAAATTGCACGCCGACCGCACGGCCCATCTGGAATCCTTGCGGAATGCCGTCCGAGGCGGCGAGCAGCTCGGCACCGTCGGGCACCTCAAAGCTGTCGCCGTGCCAGCGGAGCCATGGGCCTTTCCACGCCTCGTGGGCAACGACGTTGTTCATGCGCCAGCCGCGATGACGCTCGCCCATGGGGGTGACCTTTGCGCCGAGAGCGGATGCGATCATCTGGCCACCGAAGCAGATGCCGAAAAGGGGCGCATCGGCATCCAGCAGGCGGCGGGTGAAGTGGAACTCGGCCTCGATCCAGGGAATGTGACGCTCATAGGCTCCGCGCGGCGAGCCGAGGATGACGAACAGCTCGGAGCCGTGGGGATCGACCGCCGCGAAGTCGGTCCGGGTCGCATCCAGCACCTCGACCGAGAAGCCGTGCCGGCGCTCCAGCACCGACCCCACGAGCCCGATCCCGGTGGTCGGCGCATGCTGGATCGCGGTGACCTTCACGCCGGCCGCTCCGGGTCGGGGCGGCGGTCCACGATCGCGGCGTGCCGCGTGCGGTCGATACTCAACTGAAAGATGTCGGCCCGGTGATAGTGGCCGGTCGGATCGAGGCTCTGCCGCTCGCCCCGCACGAGGGCGAGATCGGCCTCGTGCGCGATGATCTCCTCGCTCCCGTCGACCGCGGCGACGACGGTCCGTCCGTCAGGCGCCACGATCCGCGAGCCACCGCCGAAGATCCGCCCGATGCCGGCCGCCTTGAGGTCGGCGTAGAACTCGAAGTCGGCCGGCACGTCATCGAGATCGAGCACCCCGCTCGCGCTGACCGACCAGACACGCCCCTCGAGCGCGATGAGCTGCACTGCGTTTTGCGTGACCTCCGGGTTGCCCGGCCAGATGCTGACATGGACGTCTTCTCCTCCAGCATAGAGGCTGAAGCGAGCGAGCGGCATCCAGTTCTCCCAGCACAGCAGGCCACCGACGCGCGTATCGCCGAACTGGTGGACACGCAGGCCGTGGGCGTCGCCGGGCGCCCAGCACAGCCGTTCATCGAAGGTCGGCACCAGCTTGCGATGCACCCCGAGAATGCCCCGCTCCGAGTCGACGGCGAGCAGAGAGCAGTGAATCGAGCCCCGGCCGGCGGCAACCCCCCGCTCGTTCAGGCCGAGAAGGATCGACACGCCGAGGTCACGGGCGGCCTCCACGATCGACGCCACCTCCACCGACGGGATCTCGACCGCCGCTGCGAGAAACTGGGCATAGGCCCGCTTCTGGCGCCCATCGTCGAATGCAGCGCCATTGGTCCGGCACAGCCAGAAAGGATAGCCGCTCAGGCAGGCTTCCGGGAAGGCGAGGAGTCCGATCTGCGAGCGGCTTGCCTGCTCGATGGTCGCGACGATCTTGGCTGTTGTCCCTGTTGGATCGAGCCAGGCGGGACGCAGCTGGGCGGCTCCGATTCTCACCAATCTCTCCCGACTATCCGCAGCATGGGCGCCGCCGCCGCATCATCAGTACATCTCGAAATATTCGGTATGCTCCCAATCCGTCACCGCGGCGAGGAAGCGCGAGATCTCGAACTCCTTGAGCATGACCATGTAATTGTGGAAGGTCTCACCCAGCTCGGCCTTTAACACCTCGTCGGTCTTGAACGCGGCCACGGCTTCCATCAGGCTGCGCGGCAGCATCGGTCGATCCGATAGGTAGGCCGCCTTGACCGGCGCGCCCGGGTCGGCGCCGCGACGGATGCCGTCCCGACCCGCGATTAACTGCGAAGCGAGGTAAAGATAGGGGTTGGCCGTCGGCTCGCCGATCCGGTTCTCGATTCTCGAGCCGGGATTGCCGGGCTCGCCGATCACGCGCAGCATGGCACCCCGATTCTCGAGCGCCCAGCCCGCTTTGTTGGGCGCGAAGCCGTCGGGCCGTTGGCGCTTGTAGCCATTGATCGTCGGGGTGGTGAGCAGCGAGGTGCCGGCGGCGTGCTCGAGCAGGCCGCCGAGATAGGCCATGCCGACGCTCGACAGCGGGCCAGGCTCCTGGTCGGCCACGAAGGCGTTGGTACCGTCGGCGCCGGCGAGCGACTGGTGCAGGTGCCAGCCGCTGGGAAACGCGTTGGGCACTTTGGGATGGGCCATGAAGCTGGCGTGAAAGCCGTTGCGCCGGCACAGCTGCTTGATCGCCGTGCGGAACAGCAATGCCGAATCCGCAGCCTCGAGCGCCTCAAGTGGACTGAAGGTGACCTCGCACTGACCCGGGCCCCATTCGTCCTCCAGCGTCGCCAGGGGCAGGCCCAGCCGCTCGAGATTCTCCTGCAGGAAAGAGAGGACCTCCGCGATCTCGTCGCCCCGGTTCTCGGTCAGGTACTGATAGCCGTGGGCGATCATCGCGACCTCCGGGGCTTCCGGCGGATAGCCGCACGCCGCCGGCGAGAGCTTGGGGTCGGTGAGGCGAAAGACGTAGAACTCGAACTCGAGCCCCACCGTCATCCGGTAGCCTTCTGCGGCGAGCCTGGTGAGCTGGTCGCGCAGAATCTGTCGGGTCGACAGTGGGCAGGGCTGTCCATTGGCGAAGTAGGCGTCGCTGAGGCACCAGCCGGTGTCCTTCGCCCATGGCAGAACTCGGAAGGTCTCGGGATCAGGGACCAGCACCCCGTCGGGCAGACCGATCATCTCGGGAATGTTGAGATCGTTGGCCGCGCCGAACGGCGCCACGATCGGATGATTGGTCGTGTCGAAGATCGCGGTCACCAGCTGGAAGTCTTTGCCGTTCCGCAGATTCGACTTGAACTCCGCCGCTGTCACGGTCTTCCCGCGGACGATGCCATGCTGATCGCCCCAGCCGACGCGGATGCTCCTGATCCCTTCCTTCTCGATCCGTTCGATGAGCGCCGCCGCGGCACGCGTCTGCCGCTCGGTCCACAAGCCGTGATGTTCGATGAAATGAGCCCTGCCCATGTCCGTGAACCCTCGCTCGGTGATTTCGGCTTCTGCGCGAGCCTCGGTGGGCCGGCCAAGCTGCAACAGCGTGTACGGCGAGAAAAATTCTCGTCAACGAGAAAATATGGATTGACGAGAGAAAACACTTGTCGGCCTTTTGAGCGCATCAGCCATGCGCAGTCAGAGGGGTTCCGCTCATGTCACCACTGCTCGCCACCGCACTCGCCGTCGGGCTGCTCGGGGGAGTCGCCACCTGGCTGTTCCTCAGTGTGGGAACACTCCTGATCTGGGCGGCGTTCGTCGCCTGGGCGTCCTATTTCGCCATCGGCGGCGACAACCGAGCGATCGGCCTCAACCTCACCTCCAACAGCTTCGGCGTCTTCGTCGCCTGGTGCGTGGCGCTGCTCGGGCTCGCCAATCCGATCGCGGCTCTGCCAGCCGCGATCTGGATCGGCTTTCTGGTGTGCGTGAGCGTGGTGCTCTACATTCTGGCGTCGCGCTTCCCGCCATTTTCGTCGGTGCCGGCCGTCACCTTCGGCTATGCTGCGACCTTCGCGTATCTCAGCCAGACCCCGGACGCCTTCACCTATGGCGCCCTGCTCGCGCCCAGCTTCGCCAACGCCCTGCTGGTGGTGATCCTCTCCATGGCGATCGGGACGATGTTCGCCGCCGCTTCGGCGAAGCTCGCGACGGCTCTCGCCAGCCAGCCCGCCACCTCGTGAGCCAGGTGGGCCGGCGCGAACGTCAACGTTGCCTTCGCCGCCAATCGGGAGAAGATGCAGGCCGCTTGTCAGTGGGAGAGATTGCTTGTCCAAGGCCGAAACCGCACTCCACGAGCTGTCCGCGCGCGCGGCCGTGCGGGCCATTGCGAGCGGACGGCTAACCTCGCGTGCGCTGACCGAGGCCTGCCTCGCCCGCATTACCGCGCGCGAGCCTGACGTCGGCGCGTGGCAGTTCCTCGATCCGGTCCATGCAATGGAACAGGCGGACGCGTGCGACGAGCTGCAGCGCGAGGGACAACCGCTGGGGCGGCTGCATGGTGTGCCGGTCGGCCTCAAGGACATCATCGACACGGCCGATATGCCGACAGAGAACGGCACCGTGCTCTGCGCGGGGCGGCAACCGGCGCACGATGCCACGGTCGTGAGCCGGCTCCGCGCCGCGGGGGCGGTCATCCTGGGCAAGACGGTGACGGCCGAGCTCGCCGCCGTCCATCCCGGCAAGACTCGTCACCCGCGCGACCCGAGGCGAACTCCCGGCGGCTCGTCCAGCGGTTCGGCGGCGGCGGTGGCCGACCACATGTGCCCCCTGGCGCTGGGAACGCAAACGAACGGCTCGGTCATCCGTCCGGCCAGCTTCTGCGGCGTGGTGGGTTTCAAGCCGAGCCACGGGCTGATCAGTCGCGCCGGGGTCCTGATGCAGTCGCGCACGCTGGACCATGTCGGGGTGTTCGCGCGCGATGTCGCCGATGCGGCCTTGCTGGCCGACGTGCTCACGGGCTTTGACGCGGGCGACCCGGACACCCGGCTCGCTGCGGCACCGGCGCTTCTGGCTGCCGCGACGGCCGATGGTGTGCTGCCGCCGAGCATCGCGTTCGTGCGCACGCCGGTCTGGGACAGCGCCGAGGGCGCCACCCAGGCGGCGTTCGAGGCGCTGGTGGAGAGCTTGGGGGATCGGGCCGTCGAGGTCGCCTTGCCCGACGACTTCTGCCAGGCGCATGCTGCCCTGCAGACCATCATGGTGGCGGAGCAGGCCTTTAACTACGGCTCCTTTTGGGAGCGCGGCCGTGACCGGATGAGCGAGGCGTTGCGCGGGATGATCGCACGTGGTCAGGCCGTCACGGCGGTCGAATGGCATCGGGCCGTGGCAACGGCCTCGGCGCTGCGGCGTTCGCTAGAGACGTTGTTCGAGCGTCACGACGCGATCCTGACGCCGGCGGCCACTGGCGAGGCGCCGATCGGCCTGGATACTACCGGCAATCCCGTCTTCTGCACGATCTGGTCGTTGCTAGGCCACCCGGCGATAAGCCTGCCGCTGCTGCAAGGGCCGGCCGGCCTGCCCGTGGGCGTGCAGCTTGTCGGCAGGCAGCGCGAGGAGCGGCGCCTGCTTGCTGTCGCTGCGTGGCTGGAGCGGAATCCCGCTGGCTGATCCGGTCGGCCCGGCAGCGGCCGCCTTCACTCCGCTCATGCAAGAGCTCGTGACCGCGACGCCGGGGGCGGTGGCGTCGATGGTCGCGTAGGCCTACTGTTGCTGTGTCGCTGCTACCATGACGCAGATGTAAGCCCGCGTGGGCCCGCATTGAGGTTGTTCGAGCGCCGCTCGAAGCGTAGCTAGTCTGGCGATGGTCGTGGCTGTCCCTCGCGAGCAAAGCGTGATGCTCGGCGATTGTACACCTCGGTGAATCGGCTCCAAGATACCTAAACTGGCAGTATGAGTGAATGCGCAAACGGTCTCAACTGGACACGTGTAGTATGGGCATGGGCCGTTTGATGCGGCGCTGGCTGGCTGCCTTCGTCTTAGTGGCTGCTGGGGGGTCTGGAGCTGCTTTGGCCGACAACGGCGTCGGTGCATGGTCGGCTTTGGGCAAGTGGCCACTCGTGCCCTTGCATGCGTTGCTGCTACCCGATGGCCGGGTGCTGACCTACGGCAGCAATGGCAATGGCAAGCAAACCGGGCGTTTCATCTACGACGTGTGGAGCCCGAGCCTGGGATTGGGGCCGGCTTCGCACTGGACAATGCCGAACTCGACCAAGACAGACCTGTTCTGCAGCGCCCAGATCGTGCTGCCGCAAAGCGGCAATGTCGTTCTCCTGGGCGGCGACAATTGGACGGGTAACCAGACGAACAATCTGGGCAACAACAACTCGCTTGTCTTCAATGCGGCTGCCGGCGACACGCTGACGCGCGGTGCCAACATGCATCAGGCTCGGTGGTATGCGACCGCGACCACGCTGCCCGGCGGCGACATTTTCATTCAGGGCGGCTACGGCGGCAAAGGCGGTCTTCCCGCGGTCGACAACCCAGAGATCCGCGATGCAACGGGCAATTTTCGGGCTCTGACCGGGATCAACATCGCCGACATTTACTGGTGGTATCCGCGCAATTGGGTGGCGCCTGATGGGAGGATCTTCGGTTTTTCCAACAGGTCCATGTACTATATCGACCCTACCGGGAAGGGGAAGATCACTCGCCTGGGCGACATGGCCGGAAACGGCCCGAGCGGCGCCACCTCCAGCGAGGTGATGTTCGCGCCGGGGCGGATCCTGCGCATCGGTGGCGGGTCCATCAATTCCAACGTGCTGAAGCCCGGCAAGAGTGCGGCCTCGATCATTGACCTGAACAGCGGCTCGCCGGTGATCACCAAGCTGCCGCCGATGCCCCGGCCGCTACATTGGGCCAACACCACCGTATTGCCCGATGGCAAGGTGGTGGTGACCGGCGGCAGCCCTATCAACAACGAGCTGCCCGGCGCCAATTACAACGCACTGATCTGGGACCCGGCCCGGCCGGGCGTCTGGACCGTGGGTGCCAAGACGGTGGCCGAGCCATCGCATGCCAGACTTTATCACTCCATCGGGATGCTGCTCCCGGACGGGACTATACTGGTCGGCGGCACGGGGGCGACTGGCGCGCGGGATCCGGCGCCGATCCAGAACACCAACGCCGAGATCTACTATCCGCCTTATCTGTTCACGGCGGCGGGGCAGTGGGCGCCGCGGCCACGTATCCTGAGCGCGCCACCCGTGCTGACGGTCGGCACCAGCTTTGCCATGGCAGTCGACAACCCGCTCGGCGTCTCACGGGTGACGCTGATCAAGACCGGCTCGGTGACCCACAGCTTCAACATGGAGCAGCGCTTCATGGAGCTGTCCTTCGTCCGCTCCGGCTCGCAGCTGCTGGTTAAAGCACCGGCCAACCTCAACTTGGCCACGCCCGGCAAGTACCTGCTGTTCGTCCTCAACGCCCAGGGTGTGCCGTCGATCGCGCGCATCGTCTCCGTGGCCAACGCAGCGGCCCCGCCCACCCTGCAGCCTTTCGATGCGCTCGAATATATCGCGTCCTATCCGGACCTGATCCGGGCGTTTGGTGCGAATGCGGCAGCCGGAGCCCAGCACTACCTGACGAACGGCCAAGCCGCCGGTCGAGTTCCGGACAGCTTCAACGCGCACCAGTACCTGGCGAACTATGCCGACCTGCGGGCGGCCTTCGGGACGAATCTCGCCGCTGCAAGGATTCACTACATCGTTCACGGCTACTTCGAAGGCCGGACGGACAAGGCGCCACCAACGGGGTACTGATCTCGCTCGTGCGGCAAGCGTGTCCCGGTCGCGCGCTCAAATTGGCTCCGATAAAATCAGGTCGACTGGTTCTTTTGCGGGCACGGCTCGCCGCTTAGCCTTCCGCCTTGCGAGGCAAGGACTCGCGGACGTGGGGGAAAGGTCAAAGCCATGCGAGATGCTCCAGCGACAACC